>JAQVYV010000157.1:2177-3755 GCA_028708525.1 Eubacteriales bacterium | reverse complement strand
CGCGTATAACGATAGTTACTTCAGGTGAAGACGATTCGGTAGAACAGATAGAGAAGCAGCTCCATAAACTTCCCGACGTGCTCATGGTAAGAGATCTCAAGCAGTCGTCCTTCTTCTCAAGACAACTGATACTGATCAAGGTAAGATCAGATGCTTCAAATCGTTCAGAAATAATGCAGGTCGTGGATGTTTTCAGAGCACATGTCGTTGATATATCCCTTACGACGGCCACTATTGAACTTACAGGAACTGATGAGAAGATCCAGGCGATTTTACAGTTGCTTGAACCTTACGGAATAATGGAAGTTGTAAGAACCGGTTCAATTGCTATTGAACGCGGCGAAGAGCATATGAGTTTTTAATTGATACGGAGGTATATTTTATGAAGAAGATCTATAAGAATGATGAATGTGATACCGGAGCCCTTAATGGCAAGACTATTGCCATAATCGGTTACGGAAGTCAGGGACATGCCCATGCTCTGAATCTGCACGACAGCGGAATGGATGTTATCGTCGGCCTTCAGGAAGGAAGTAAATCAAGAAAGAAAGCTGAAGACGCCGGACTTAAAGTTTATGCACCGGACGAAGCAACAGCTAAAGCCGATCTGGTAATGATCCTTATCCCTGATGAGAAGCAGCATGAACTGTACGAGACTCAGATCGCACCGAATCTTTCGGCAGGTAAGACTCTCGCTTTTGCACACGGATTCAATATCCACTACCGCAGGATAATACCTGCAGCCGATATCAATGTCATAATGATAGCTCCCAAGGGACCCGGTCATACTGTCAGAAGTCAGTACAAAGCAGATCGGGGAGTACCGGCTCTTTTTGCAATCGAGAACGATGCTACAGGAAACGCCAAGGATATCGCGTTTGCGTATGCACATGGAATAGGTTGCTCCAGAGGCGGTTTACTGGAAACTTCATTCAGAGAAGAGACCGAAACCGACCTGTTCGGTGAGCAGTGTGTATTGTGCGGCGGTGTTTCCGAGCTAATGAAAACCGGATTCGAAGTCCTTGTTGAAGCAGGATATGATCCTGAAAATGCTTATTATGAATGTGTCCATGAAATGAAACTGATCGTGGACATGATCGCTCAGGGCGGTCTCAGCCTTATGCGATATTCTATCAGCGATACTGCAGAATACGGCGATTACAGTATCGGTCGCAGGATCGTTACACCTGAAACTAAACAGGAGATGAAGAAAGTTCTCAAGGAGATCCAGGAAGGCAAATTCGCACGTGACTGGATCCTGGAGAATCAGAGCGGACGTATGAATTTCTACGCCAGGCGCAGACTTGAATCAGAGCATCAGGTCGAACAGATCGGAAAAGAACTCCGTTCTAAGATGAGCTGGAACGCTGAGATAGAGGTTTGATTTCTAAAAAAGTTATAATCACTCCTACACAAGCATAAACTTAAGTTGTTTGCCTCTTACAGATAACACCTTAAGTTTATGCTTTTAGTATTAATTGATTGTTAACTTCTCATAGTTTTTCTACTCATGTTAACCATAACATCTGAGAGCCTAAATAGAAGCGGAATTCCCAGATTTTCTGTTGCATATATGAT
>JAQVYV010000157.1:0-2077 GCA_028708525.1 Eubacteriales bacterium | reverse complement strand
TTCTGTTGCATATATGATATGGACGAGTATCTGACAAATCTTCATAGGGCAGCATTCAATTATATTGACTAAATAAGCTTTGAACTGTGATATTACTGGAAGTTCATTTTCAAAGATATGGATCTCAAATCTATAAAGACATCCGTGTAATAAAATCTTCCACTTCTTCTTTTGTAGGAATCGAGACTGCAGCACCTCTCGACATAACGGAAATAGCCGCTGCTGCACTGGCAATTCTTAGTGCAGGACTGATATCCTTTCCCTCCGCAATACAGGCAAGAAAATATCCTGTAAAAGCATCTCCTGCCCCGGCAGTGTCAACAGCCCTGACTTTAACTTGCCATCTCTGTATATATTTATTAATGGATTTACAAATGAGATGCAATAGCATATAATCAGCATATATAAAGAATTCTTTAGAAATCAATTTAAGAAAGGGTGGTAGTTATGAATTTAGCCAAAATTTCATCTAATGGTCAAATCACTGTTCCGGTGGAAATACGCCGCCTTCTCGGGTTGAAATCAGGTGATAAAATACTTTTTTTCCAGAACCCGAAGGGTGAGATAGTATTGAGTAACGCGTCAGGAAGAGCCCTCCAAAAGGCGCAGAAAGCTTTTGCCGGTGCTGCGGATGAATTGGGGGTTCGAAATGAGGACGATATACAGGCATTGATCGATGAGTTGCGCCACGGAATGAAATCATAATATGAGAATATTGATCGACACCAATATATTGTTTTCAGCTTTGCTGTATCCTGACTCAAAACCCGCAAGAGCATTGCTTCATGTTGCTGAGAACCATGAAATAGTAATTTGTGACCGAAACATCGGTGAATTGCGGGATATATTGAAACGTAAAGCTATTAAATATCTTCCTGATGCTGAGGTTCTTATAGCTGAATTACCATATGAACTTATTCCGGCTGTAGACCATGCAGAAAGACTGATACGAGATGCTAAAGATCAGCCTATACTTAATGCAGCGATCATAGCAGATGTTGATATGATAATAACCGGTGACAAGGATTTTCTTTGTATGGATATTGAACGTCCGAGATGCATAACTGCAGCAAAATATCTGGAAGAGATAAAATCGCAATAGTATTGATCACATTTGATTATAGTATTCCTGGCGGTATCACCCTGTGTACAGGTGTATCTCAAATGCGAGCCGGCGGATCGATGAGCGCGAAATATTCAATCCAACTTCTCTAAAGGCATATTTAATATTTCCTGAGTGAATGGCGAGGGATTAAAAACAATGCTCATGCCTTTATTTGAGGCTATATCAATTGCTTTGTGGGTGCAGGATATTTCGTTCTGTAAGTGAAGCATATCACCTTTGCCGAAGCTGGCAAACACTTCAGTTATGTAATCAACAGTTATCTTCTTGTTTGCTCCTCCATAAACGATTATAGAGTTTTGTCCGTTTGATGCAACCTGAATGAAAGCATGACCTGTCTGGTCCGGACATGTTTTGATCAAATGTGTGTCAAATCTGCTCTCTGAAAGAATTTGCAGAAGTCCTGCCTTTTCATTTCCAATAAGGCCTGCATGATACGCATTCGCACCTTTTCAATGCAAATATAATAATTATCATCCTACTTTTATTCTATTGTTTGTGCAATCAAAAAGATATGGTAATAAAAATCATTCAATACTACTTATCCTCCCACGGATAGACCATTTCATCGTTCTGTTTTCCCGGCGGAATGATCGGATAAACATTTTCATTACCTTCGATCATGCAATGTAGTATATACGGACCCTTCTCCGACATTGCTCTGTTTAATGCTTCATCAAACTCTTCAGTTGATCTGACTCTCTCGCCATTCAATCCGTAAGCTTCAACGATCTTAATAAAATCCGGGTTGTTGTCCATTGTTGTCTGCGAGTATCTCTTATTAAAGAATAATTCCTGCCATTGCTTTACCATCCCAAGTGCCGCATTGTCCAGAATAAATACCTTAAGATCGCACTGAAGCTTGCTCAGCAATCCAAGTTCCTGGATCGTCATCTGGAATCCGCCGTCTCCTGCGAAAAGGATGACTCTCCTGTCAGGTGAGCTTACCGCAGC
>JAQVYV010000028.1:4667-15785 GCA_028708525.1 Eubacteriales bacterium | reverse complement strand
TGCAGCCATGATCTATATCTTTGCTGTCTGGAACTTTGTTGTAATGGGGCTTTATGCTTTTGACAAAAACAAAGCCGTGCGTAAGGGGTGGCGGATACCTGAAAAGACACTCCTTACTGCTGCTTTAGTTGGCGGTGCGGCAGGTGCGATGTTGGGGATGTATGTTTTCAGGCACAAAACGAAACATGCTAAATTCCGGTTTCTTGTGCCTGCCGCTCTTGTGATACAGGCCGTGCTGTTGTATGCTTTATTTACATGATCTGTGAATAACCGGGTGTAATGAGGAGTGTATCATGAAAGCATTATTTATCGGCGGGACGGGGACCATCAGCTCATCTATAACAAATCTTGCTGCATCTCTCGGTTGGGAGCTTCATCTTCTCAACAGAGGCCGCAGAAATTCCGATCTGCCAGGCAGCGTCAGAACGATTGAATGCGATATCAATGACGAAGAGCGCGTGTCGGATCTTATCCGCGGTATGAGTTTTGATGTAATTGTTGATTTTATATGTTTCACCCGTGAACATGCTAAACGCGATTACAGACTTTTTAACGGTAAAACACAGCAGTTCATCTTCATTTCATCTGCCTCTGCATATATGAAACCGCCCGACAGTTATCCTGTCACCGAATCCACGCCGCTACGCAATCCCTACTGGCAGTACTCGCGCGATAAGATCGCATGTGAAGACTATTTCACCGGGCTTTTCAGAGGTGAGGAATTTCCTGTAACGATCGTACGTCCCAGTCACACATACAACGAAAGGTCCGTCCCTGTAGGACTTCACGGTGAGCGCGGCAGCTGGCAGGTCCTGAAACGTATCATCGACGGCAAGCCTGTCATCATCCACGGTGACGGTACCTCGCTGTGGACCCTGACCCACAGCAGAGATTTTGCCAAAGCATTCGTTGGACTTATGGGAAACATCCATGCGATCGGAGAAGCAGTTCACATAACCTCTGACGAATATTTAAGTTGGAATCAGATCTACGGTTGTGTCGCTAAAGCCCTCAGTAAGGAACTTAAGCCCTTCTATGTTTCTTCGGATCTTCTGGCTTCTGCCTGTTATTTTGATATCCGCGGAGCTTTGCTTGGGGATAAATCTAATTGCGCGGTATTTGATAACTCGAAGATCAAGAGGCTGGTACCGGGTTTTACCGCGGAAATAAGGTTCGATCAAGGTGTACGTGAGACGGTCGGATATATACTGGCTCATCCGGAGCTTCAGATAGTGGATCCGGAGTTCGACAGGTGGTGCGACGATGTTATAGGCAGGATCGAAAAGGCTTTACTGTCACAGCCCTGATTTTCGCTGATAATCCTGTGGTCATCCGATATTACCCTACCTCACCCTGTAAGCAGTCGCCGGTCCTTCTCCAAGTCTCTTCACAATCTTCTTATCCGTAAGCTTATAAATGACCCGGAGCGTCTTCGCCTTGTTGAACCCCGTCTCCCTGTCGATCTCTTCCCTTGTAAGCTCACGTCCGTCCTTCAGCAGCCTGTAGATAACACTTTCATCCTTTGAGAGACCAGTCGGGTCATCATTCAAAACCGGTAATGTGATCCTGATGAAATTATCACTGACTAGAAAATCGGGTTTCGTTATACTGTCTTTGTATTCCCTGTTGATACGAAAAACTCCGGATCCGAAGGTCTCTATAAGATTCAGTCTGTAAAACACTCCCGCGATCACAGGATTTCTCAACATCGAAAGATTCTTGTTGAGATAGTCATCTTCTGTTACTCCTTCAGGCAAACCACCCGGCGAAGTTATCTCGATCTTATCCTCGAACATTGCGATCCGGATATATGAGTTGAGATCCCATACTCTGTGAACTATAGCATTTGCAACAGCTTCTCTGAAAGCTTCCTTCGGGATCAACTCTTTCCTGACGCGGTAAAAACCTTCGATCTCTTCATAGGTGTAAAAGAGTTTGTAGATTTCCATTGCTCTGTCATACTGTGACAGGAGAGATCTTCCGTCTATCGTTTCCCGGAAAAGTATCTTGTCAATAGTCCTTCCGAACCTTGCGATATCAATGCCCGAAAAGCGGACATCATTGCTGTCTGCCAGCAATTCTGCGGCAAAATTATAGTATCCGTCTTTATGATACAGGTTCAGTGTTTTAAGAATATTCAAATCAACGGTCTCGATACCGATGCATTCCTGAAGCTTAGATTCAAGTATCGAAAATTTTAGATCCGGGGAGGATGCGGCCCTCTCTTCATATCCTAAATTTGCACCTTCTAAAGCTAATCTGCGCAGTTCCGGCCGCTTAACTTCAATAGTTGCGGTGTCAGCTCTTTTATACGCTTTCCCTTTATAAAAATAAGGCTTGTCCTGCCCTTTCATTACGGACAGGATAATAACAGTGCTTTCCTCCCGTTGGTCCAAAGCCAGTCTGAAATCCGGAACCGGATCCAGAGAGGAGTTTATCATATTCTCAATTCTCAAACATTCATTTTCAGGGTCGGGTATACCTGTGACTTTTCCGCTGTCATCGATGCCAAAGATGATCCTGCCGTCGTTATAGTTAGCAAAAGCACTTACTGTTTTAAGGAAAGTGCCGGTTACTTCTCTCTTAGTTTCAAAGTCAAAACTTTCATTTCTGTCCACTCAAAAGTCCCCCGTAACACTCAAATTCTGCAGCACTTCGATAGATCAGAGTATAACAGAGAACAGCTTGAAATGCAACGATTTACTTATCGTTGCATATATCGTTGCATTTGGTTTCTGTTGTATTTCAATTACCTGCCTTTCAGACAGGAAATGACAAAGAGAAAAGCGCAGAAAGCTCCTTTGTAAGTCCTGTCATATTGAAGCACTCTGCATATCTTCTGATAGAGTTTTTGAGTTTGTATAGAACTACGGAATCAGGATCCATACCTGCGACTGACAGATTCCGGAACATTTTCTCCTTCGCCTCTTTAACATCCGGATCCTCAAAAGTATAGTGACCGGCTGTTTCAGTTATCAGCGATGTCAGTCCTGTGTCGGAAAGTATATCTTCAGTCGACAGAGCGGTTTTATCCGGAGTCATCCACTTCTTCCATTTTCCGCTTATCACTGTTTGCCTTGCGATCACTGCCCGGAAATCTGAACATTTATCAATTACACTCTGCTTATACAAACTTTCTTCTACTCTGTTTAACAGAAGATATGTTTTCGTCTCTTCGACGCCAAACTCCGGGGCGACATTAGCTGCTGTGATTCCTAAATACGGATGTATCAGCAGTGTCTGGTCTGAAAGATAATCAGCATTATGTTCCTTAAGTCCGGTTCCATATCTTGCAGCGGCTTGCGCAAGTTTCATACCTGCCTCAGCGTCGAAATGTCCTACGTTTTCTGTCAGACGGGTAAGAGTCCCAGTTTGTCCGACAATGAACAGCGGATCCGGAAGTCCTCTCCCGGATGTTTCCGCGTTCAGCTTTCGGATAAAATCCTCAAAAGCCCCAATCGATGTCAATCCGCCATTTGTTTCTTCAGTTCCGACTTCATACGCAACGGGCGGAAGCTCTCTTCTGATGCGTTCTGATTCTACATGTGCGATCAGTTCAACCGAACGGGAAATGACTGTGTCAAGCGGAATGACTCCGCTGCAGTGCGGATCCTTTGTGGGGTCGATGTGCAGCAGATCGAATCCGGATACAAGATCTTCTACATAGGAAGATTTGGCTATTTCCATCGCCTCATCCTCAGGCAGGGCATCTTTTCTTTCAGCATCACGCTGCCATGGCCCCCCGTGATCCCTGCAAATATAGTATAAACCTTCGAATCCGATTTTCTCAGCTATCAGAGAGATCTCACGCACGAAGTCTTTCTGGTTCCAGCCGCACACATATCCTCCGCCCAATTCATAAGCATCTATCTGATTGCGGCTTGCTATGAACATAACCGGGAAGTCTGATTCTTTTGCCGCTAGCAAAGATGCTTCAATAACGGGCCTGGACATCGGACCTATCCCGAGCAATGTACATCTGCGTTTCTTCCCGTTTCTGAGGCATTCAGGTTATCAGAGCCGGTTTGAAGACTTTGATAAACTCTACCGGTTCTTTTCGCGTGACCCATGAGTGTCGCAACGGAAAAGAGGGATTGGAAAAGATATCGGAATTTATGCCGGACATCGTAATAATGGATATCAAAATGCCTGTCATGGACGGAATGGAACTTCTTGAAAAGCTCTCAAATCTGGACCATAAGTCGAAGATCATCGTGTTGAGCGGTTACGGCGAGTTCGATTATGCGCAAGCCGCAATACGGTATGGCGCGATCGATTACATTCTCAAGCCGGTTGATCATAGTATACTTATAAATAAACTTAATGTATTGTCAGAGATTCTGGATAAAGAGGCTATCGATAACACTGACAGAGATGAACAGGATGCCATAGCTCTTATCAGAGGAAACATTTCCCGAATCCCGGGAGTTCTTAGAACTAAAGACAATACTTTATATTTTGCAGCTGTTGTTGATACAGACAGTTATTGTAACCACTCGGCTAACGAGCATCATGATAAGTTCAGATCAAATAGCAGCAGAGGTGATATATGCGCTCGCATTAAGGAGAAATTTTCTGAGAACAGCATACCGAGATGCATTGCCTTTGACTATGATGACAAGGTGGTTGTTATCATCGCTGTGACTTGTGATTATTTGTGTGATATTTCCATGAGTACGGACATAGTTACAAAGATATTTTACAAGATCGTTAATTCGGCATCTATCGGAACTCCATATACTTTCTATGCAGGGATAAGCACTCCCGGACGTGATCCTTCTGTTCTCAGTGATTTGTACTCTGAAGCAGTAGCTCTAAGCAAACTCTATATCAGCAGATATGGAAAGCCCCTGGTCTTCACGCCGGAAAACAGGATCACCAACAGCAAAGTCTCATCGCCTGTTTCCGATGAGATCCTTCAGGCATCAAATGCCATACTGGCGATGGACATAGAAGAACTGCAGAAGATAACAGAAAGAGTATTATTCAAATTAAAGGATCCTGAACTTTCACCGGAAATCATATATGAAACATGCATGCGTTTTGCAGTTGATTCCATTTCATCTGCCGGTATTAGTGAATGCGAGAATTACTCTGAGCTTCTGAAAAAAATAGAAAACTCTCATTCACTGCCGGAGGTCGGGTATCATTTCCTGGATCACGCAACTGCATGTATAAATAAATTGAGTGATTGCAGCAAAGAAAAGTATGGTCATATCATAAGCGAAGTCATTGTATTCATGAACAGAAACATCGGAGACAAGGATCTTTCATCCGGAATAGTAAGCAGTCGCCTCCATCTTGATCCCAGTTATTTCTGCAGGCTGTTCAAGGAGAAAACCGGCTTTACTTTCAGTGAATTTCTG
The DNA here is from genome assembly GCA_028708525.1 of Eubacteriales bacterium. GTDB lineage: Bacteria > Bacillota > Clostridia > Saccharofermentanales > UBA5734 > JAQVYV01. The sequence continues at coordinate 10,419 of JAQVYV010000028.1, read as the reverse complement.
GTCGCCCGGAGAGTTGACAGAGCCAGGATACTTCTAAGAAACTCGTCAGTCAAGATCAGTGATATTTCAGATATGGTCGGATTCCAGAACGTAAAATATTTCTATAAAGTTTTCAAGCAGATGACTGATTGCACGCCTAAAGAGTTCAGAGAGATGTGAGCAAGGGATCTGTTGATCTGATCCAATTGGTCGATCTGATCCAATTGCTTTAACGTATTGTCCAAGGCAGTGCGAAATATTACAATAGATCACCTTTATCAAAACTATCCAGAAGAAAATCCATTAGCCCCATTCTTAAAATCCCGTCATCATCGATCCAACTTTTTCATACCTTTTCTGGCAATAAAATCAATTTCGAAACTTTTCTGCTGTCTTTTTCCTGATTTATTTCGATCTACCACTTCTACGATACCTACATCGACAGAAAATCCTCGAACAAGCAGCTCATTATAGAGAATATTTTCTACAATATGAGTTTCTTCCTGTTGCCTTAGTCCAAGCCTGACATTTCTGAGACCGATATCAGCACAATAGTATTTTGCAGGATAGTCTAAGTACCGCTTTCCTTTTATGTCATATCTTTCTGCTTTTGAGAACATAAAACACTTGTCAGATCTCTTAATACAGCAGGAAGAAGTACGGTGTATCTCTCTTCTATATCCTTGAAATAGATTTCTTCGAAAAGATCGTTGAGATAGTCAAATTTATCTTCATCTGTTTTCAGATCGATAATATACGGCATGTCTCCAAACATCATCTTCTAATGCCTGTTACTATTTTTATTCTGTCGTTCCACTGTTTTCGAATCAACTGATTAAGATATCGATCGCGATTGATAAGCATACGATCCTCCGAATCTTGGTCGTTTTGTCGACTTGATTCCGATTATCCATCAAATCCGCAAGATTTGCGACTGCCGCATCATCAACGGATCTGCTTTAGATCGTTTACCGATTCTTTTGGGGTTCTGTTAGCGTCAATACAAAAGCCCCACATTGCTGTGAGGCTCGCAGGCTCTTGCAGTGTTATACTACTATTTTAGTCTATAGGTTTCATCGTCGGGAAAAGCAGTACATCTCTTATACTCGGGCTGTCGGTAAGCAGCATTATAAACCTGTCTATACCTATACCCAATCCGCCCGTAGGAGGCATTCCATACTCAAGAGACTGACAGAAATCCTCATCCATCATATTCGCCTCATCATCACCCGCTTCACGTCTTTCGATCTGAGCGGCAAATCTTGCTCTCTGATCTACAGGATCATTAAGCTCCGAATAGGCGTTAGCATACTCTCTCCCGCCGATGAAAAGTTCGAATCTTTCCGTAAGTTCCGGACTGTCGGGCTTTCTCTTGGTAAGCGGCGACACCTCAACAGGGTAATCACACACAAAAGTCGGCCGGATCAGCTTCTCCTCACAGAATATTTCGAAAAATTTATTGACGATATCACCCTTGGCTGTACCCGTGGCAACTTCGATACCTTTAGTTCTCGCGATAACGGCAGCTTGATCATCATCCTCAATAGTGGCAAAATCAACTCCGGTCTCTTCTTTGATCAGCTCATACATTGTCACGCGCCTGAATGGTGGGGTCAGATCGATTTCAACACCCTGATACTCGATCACAGTAGTTCCGTTGACCTCCTGAGAGCAAAACGCCAGAAGTTCCTCTGTGATATCCATCATTCCGTTATAATCCGTATAAGCCTGATAAAGCTCCATTGTTGTGAACTCCGGGTTATGTTTCACAGACATACCTTCATTTCTGAAAAGTCTGCCCATCTCATAAACTTTATCGAATCCGCCTACTATAAGCCTCTTAAGGTATAGCTCCGGGGCTATCCTCAGATACATATCCATATCCAGTGTATTATGGTGGGTTATAAACGGTCTTGCCGCTGCACCTCCGGGTATTGTATTGAGGATCGGTGTATCGACTTCCAGAAACCCCCTGTCATCCAGGAACTTCCTGACAGCCCTGATTATCCCGCTTCTTTTACGGAAAGTTGTCCTGACCTCCGGATTAACGATAAGATCGACATATCTCTGTCTGTATCTCGTATCTGTATCCTTAAGTCCGTGGAACTTTTCGGGAAGAGGTCTGAGGGCTTTGGACAGCAAAGTGTAGCTCTCTGTCATAACAGAAATCTCACCCCTCTGGGTACGGAAGACAACTCCGGTCACACCAACGATATCTCCTATATCCAGGCGCTGCCACTTCTCATAGTTTTCTTCACCGAGTTTATCTATCTTGGTAAAAAGCTGGATCCTGCCTTTATTATCCTGCAGATCACAGAAAGAAACCTTCCCCATCCCGCGTTTGCTCATGATCCTTCCTGCGACGGAAACAGTTCTGCCCTCCGTCTCATCGAACCGATCGGTTATATCAGCACTGTAAGCATCAACATCATAAGTCACGTGTACGAACGGATCTTCACCCGCAGCTTTCAGTTCCTTGAGCTTGCCCATTCTGATAAGCATCTGCTCGCCGGATACCGCTTCTTCATTATCAAACATTTATAGTCCTCACTTCGGCTTGGATATCTTAACGATCTTATATTTCAAAGTACCCGAGGGTGTCCTTACATCAACGGTCTGCCCCTTGCTCTTACCTAGGATAGCACTTCCGACCGGAGACTCAGTAGAGATTTTATTTTCGAAAAGATCCGCTTCCTTAGAACTCACAAGCGTATATTCGTCTTCTTCGCCCGTCTCCTCATCCTTAAGTTTCACGACCGCGCCTATCTTGACCTTGGTCTTACTTATCTCATCGTCCTCGATCACCTTGGCATGCTTGAGAATACTCTCGATCTCCATGATCCTGGCTTCGTTCTCACCCTGAGCGTTCTTAGCGTCATCATATTCGGAATTCTCAGAAATATCTCCAAATGAAAGAGCCTGCTTGATCCGCTCGGCGATCTCCGAACGCATTTCAACTTTTCTCATCTCAAGCTCATCCTCGAGCTTCCTGATCCCGTCATAGGTCATCTCATAAATTTTAGTTCCGGCCATATAAACCCCTTTCTGCAAAAGCAGTTGATTTGTCTGTTACAAAACGATATATACTTGATTTTCGAATTAATATTAAACACTAAATCGCCCCATTTATCAATAGCAGGTATTTAGTTGACGATATCGCTTTCCTTGGGGATGACATCATGTGCTCCCCCCTCCACGATACTCGTTGACGAAACAAGAACAAGTCTTGAGGTCTCGCGGAACTCTTCCAGTGTAGTCGATCCGCAGGAACAGAGCGTCGATCTGATCTTGGTGAGGGTTATATCCAGATTATCTTTAAGTTTTCCTGCATACGGAACATATGAATCCACACCCTCTTCGAAATGCATTCTCCCGCCCTCATCACCTGAATCATATCTCTGCCAGTTACGGGCTCTGTTGGAACCCTCTCCCCAGTATTCCTTAACATAAGACTTATTGACCATCAGTTTTCTCGTCGGGCTTTCATCGAATCTTGCAAAATATCTGCCCAGCATAAGAAAATCCGCTCCCATTGCCAGAGCCAGAGACATATGATAATCGTACACGATCCCGCCGTCAGAACAGACAGGGATATAGACCCCGGTCTCCTCAAAATACTCATCACGAGCTTTACTTACAGCCATAACAGCTGAAGCCTGGCCGCAGCCGATACCCTTCTGCTCACGTGTTATGCAGATCGACCCGCCGCCGATCCCCACCTTAACAAAGTCAGCTCCCGCTTCCGCAAGAAATCTGAAGCCCTCGGCGTCAACCACATTCCCCGCGCCGACATAAACATTATCAGGGTATCTGGATTTGATCCATTCGAGTGTTCTGGATTGCCACACACTGAATCCGTCAGATGAATCTATGCAAAGAACGTCAGCTCCTGCATCCAGAAGCGCAGGAACTCTTTCTTCATAATCTCTAGTATTTATCCCCGCTCCGGTCACGTAGCTCTTGTCTCGATCCAGAAGTTCTTCCGGATTTTCCTTATGATCATCATAATCCTTTCTGAAAACCATCGAAACAAGGCTTCCATCTGTGTCGATTATCGGGAGCTGGTTTATCTTGTGATCCCAGATTATATCGTTAGCTTCCTTAAGAGTCGTACCGTCATACGCATATATCAATTTATTGAAAGGGGTCATGAGATCTCTCACCGGTGTATCGAGCGGAGTCCTGCTCAGTCTGTAATCCCTGCTTGTAAGTATCCCCATCAGTTTTCCGTTAGCAGTACCGTCATCAGTAACAGCCATGGTCGAGTGGCCTGTTCTCTTCTTGACTTCGATAGCGTCCGATAGCAGGGAATCGACACTCAGATTAGAATCACTGACCACAAATCCCGACTTATACTTCTTCACTTTCCTGACCATTTCAGCCTGATTAGCGATGCTTTGAGATCCGTATATAAAAGAAAGGCCCCCGCATTTCGCAAGAGCGATAGCCATACCCGAGTCGGAAACCGCCTGCATGATAGCCGACACCATCGGAATATTAAGGTTGAGCGGACTTTCTTCCTGTCCCTTCCTATATTTCACAAGAGGCGTACGCAGATCGACAAGCGACGGGACACACTTCTCGGTAGTTAAATTAGGGATCAGCAGGTACTCACTGAATGTCCTGGAGGTCTCACTGAAAATATTCGCCATAAATCTCTCCTTGATCAATAGTAATAGAGGTTAAATCGTTATTATACTACTTTGACACCGTATCTTCCAGCCACATCACTGATCGCGGGTGATTTTTCTCCGGCAAAAAGCAGTCTTCCCGGATATACCGACGCCACTTCCTCAAGAAGCCTTGCGCTTGCGCACGACACTCCAAGAGGTATCGTTGCAGTCATCGCAGTCATTGCGTAAGCTTCCTTGATCTCTTTCATCGTCTCTTCATCAGGTTCTCCGTACCCGTCGAAATCAAAGATCAGAAGATCTGCTCCTTCTTCTTCAGCGTCTGCAGCTATATCGGCAAGATCATCCGGCGAACCCGGAACGGAAGTCCGTGCAAAACATTTATCATCATATTTCAGTATCCTGCAGTACGAAGAAATATAGCTGCTATCATCGATATCCCGATCTTTCATCCTGAAAGTGTCAGCAACAGCTATATCTATTTCCCGCGACAGACTTGATATATGCTCCGGCCCGGTTCCGCAGCATCCACCGATCATAACAGCCCCGGCGCGAAGCAATTCCGCCGTCTTTGCCCCAAACTCATCGGCACCCATCGGAAACACCGTCTTTCCGTCAATTATGGCAGGCATGCCTGCGTTAGGCTTAGCTATGACAGGAATTGATGCTATAGCATATGCTCTTTCGATGATCTCCTTCATTTCCTCCGGTCCCGTCGAACAGTTGGCTCCGAAAGCATCCGCTCCGACTGCCCTGAGCGATACAAGTGCTGCTTCCGGAGTATTGCCCGACAAAGTACGTCCTTTATCGAAGGTCATTGAAACCATTATCGGAAGTTCGGAAACCATACGGATACCTGCAACTGCAGCCTTTGTCTGCATAAGATCCATCATCGTTTCCACAGCATAAAAGTCTACTCCCCCGGCTTCCAGTGCCTTCGCCTGCCGTGCATATACATCTCTCAGCTCTGCGAATGACATATCTCCCGCCGGCTCAAGAAACCGCCCTGTCGGCCCCATATCTCCTGCGACAAAAAGCTTCCTTCCGGTTTCAATAGCCGTTGCATCTCTTACCTCGCAACTGAGCTTTACCAGCCTGTAATTGACATCAAAGACCTCGCCGGCAGAGATACCATAATGTGA
>JAQVYV010000028.1:0-4567 GCA_028708525.1 Eubacteriales bacterium | reverse complement strand
TTAGCGCTATACAAGACTTAGCCGGCAGCGGATCCTTCTTCTGATAGATGGCTAAATCGAAAGCGTCTTTTTTCTGTTCTGAATGCGGGCATGAAACTTCCGGATGGATGGGCAAGTGTCCCGGGTGCGGGGCTTGGAACACCATTGTCGAAGAGAAGGCAACACCATCCTCATCGGGGTCATCTGCTCCCGGCACTTTAGGTGCCGTCGGAGGATGGCTGGCAGGTCTTTCAGACGGACAGTCAGTTATACCATCCGCCATATCACTCGACAATGTTTCACGGGATATCGCAGAACGTTATACTACCGGGATCGGCGAACTTGATCGTGTACTCGGCGGCGGACTGGTCAAAGGATCTGTTGTACTTGTAGGTGGTGAACCGGGCATCGGTAAGTCTACACTTCTTATGCAGGTCTGCGGTAAACTTGCAACCGGAGGACCGGTCGCATATATATCCGGAGAAGAATCTTTTTCACAGATCGGCATGAGAGCTGACCGGATAGGTGTTAAATCGCCCGGTATAAAGCTTTTCCCTGAAACGTCATTTGAATCAGTTGCCGGGTTTCTGCTGAAAGAGAAACCAATAGCGGCGGTCATAGATTCCATACAGACGATGTATGTTCCCGACGTTTCATCTGCACCGGGCAGCGTTACACAGGTCAGAGAAGCGACAGCAGGATTGCTGAAGATCGCCAAGACGACAGGGATATCGATAATTCTTGTCGGACATGTCACTAAGGACGGCAATATCGCCGGGCCTCGTGTGCTTGAACACATGGTGGATACCGTTCTGTATTTCGAAGGTGACAAGCACAGCCAGTATCGTATCGTCAGAGCAGTTAAGAACAGATTCGGCGCGACTGATGAGATCGGGGTCTTTGAGATGACCGATAAAGGGCTTTCGGAAGTTGCGGATCCTTCATCTGCAATGCTCGAGGGACGGCCGCGCGGAGTTCCGGGGACAGTCATCACATCGTGCATGGAGGGCACACGGCCGGTACTTGTTGAAATACAGGCACTTCTTAACACAGTATCTTACTCCAATCCACAGCGGGTGACACAGGGAATAGACAGAGTGCGTGCCGGGATGATACTGGCGGTCACAGACAAGAAACTGGATCTCGGACTGTACTCAATGGACGCTTATATCAATGTCGTCGGGGGACTTGATACGAACGAGCCTGCTGCCGACCTGGCCGTTGCTGCTGCCGTGATTTCCGCAGTTAAGGACAGACCTGTGCGAAGCGGTCTGGTAATATTCGGCGAACTCGGGCTGACAGGTGAGATAAGACCTGTATCATCCGCGGTAAGGCGAGCGGTCGAAGCTGCAAGAGAGGGTTTTGAGGCGTGTATAGTGCCGGGATCTTGCAGACGTCAGTTCAGAGACACACAGAAAGATCTGCTGCCGGACCTGCTTTTTGTCGATAATATTGGTGAAATGGTAGATATATTGTTTTAAGATCAGAGCATTGAGAAGCAATTATGGATGGAATCATGGCAAGTAATGTAAAGGAAAGAAATTTTTTTGCAGTAATACCTGCGGCCGGAAGAAGCACGCGGATGGATTCGGCTACGAATAAGCAGTTCCTGGAAGTGCGGGGGATACCGGTACTCGCACGAACTTTGATGACTTTTGACAGATCACACATGATCGATGGCATAGTAGTAGTTTGCGATCCTTCTGAGGCTGAGGCGGTGCGGAACCTGTGTTCCCGATATGTTATCTCCAAACTGATCCTGACTGTTGACGGCGGATCGACCCGGCAGAACTCAGTACGAAACGCGCTTGAAGCTCTTGAAGGCTTTATCGGTCGCGACAAGTCCGAATCAGCTTACGTACTCATACATGATGGTGCGAGACCTTTCCTTTCTGACCGCGTACTCGGCGAATGCGTTGAAGCTTTATCTGAAGCAAAGGCATGCATATGCGCTGTGCCTGTTAAGGATACTATTAAGAGCTCTGATACAGAGGGATTCGTTGATCAGACCATCCCTCGAGAAAGGCTTTGGTCTGTTCAGACTCCTCAGGGCTTTAAATTTACAGATATTCTGGAAATGCACAGGAAGGCTTCTGCGCTGTCGGTCGGGTTCACAGACGATGCTTCTGTTGCTGAGTATTTCGGTGTAAAAGTCAGGATCATTAACGGGGACTACACCAATATCAAGATAACGACCCGTGAGGACCTGATTCTTGGCGAAGCAATAACAAGGAACGATATCAAGTGATTGCAGTTACAGCCACTGATTCCGGACGCAGATCTATTGTTTCAGATCGGTCCTTCCAAGCAGTTTCCTTATCGTTCTTGGTACGGCATCCTTGGAGTTGCCCCAGGGCTTGTCCTGATTCCTGTAGTCAAATTTCAATGTGAACCATTCTATGTCCTTACACATCGTTTCGAGGGATGTTTTCTGGATACCGGCAAGCGATTTGGCAAAAGCCGAAGCCTGCGATGCTGACAGATATTTCGCACAGCCTCTGAGCAGGAGAGCCGTATGCGGAAGGCAGAAACCTTTGCTTTCAGAAAATTTCCGTTTAAACTCGCTCTCTTCAAAAAACTGCCACAGAATAACGTCGATGTATCTGTCCATCGTGTATTCCAGCCGTTCACATAAAGCACAGCTTTCAGTGCGCTTTTCGATCCTTTCAGCTAATTTGACCAAGCCTTGTCTCACATCTCCTTTTCCTGCGAAAATCTTCCCTGCCACTGATGGTGCGGCTGACTTTTCAAGTTTGTGCCCTATGTCCTTACACACATCATCAAGATGCGTATGAAGCATGAGCCCCAGTGCCAGTCTGTTTTCCTGAAGATTGTACATAGCAGCAAGATGCCGGCTGCAGAATCCCTTTTCGTTCGTGCTTACTCTTACATCGGACTCCATCATAGAAGCCCCCATATAATAGTTCACCAGATCACGTGTCGTTACTTCTTCCAGCTCGCACAAAGCGCACTCGCAGTCTTTGGCAAAAGCATCGTTTACAGGTATCGTATATATCCGTTCTTTCATCAGAGCCCTCCAAAGGATAAAATGCTATAATGAATTTTACCACATTTAAAGGATCTGTATGGATATAAAGGCTCATAATGAATGTAAAAGGATTTGAGACAATTGAATATTATGGCAGCGAGGGGGTAAGAAACCTTCTTATAAAGGACGCAGGTGACCTCTCACCCGGCGGCTTCGACGCCAAGGCTACATTTGAAAGCGGCCAATGTTTCAGATGGACTGATTTGGGCGATGGCAGATATTCCGGCATCGCTTACGGAAAATCTGTTGTAATTTCTTCTGCTGACCGCAGCAACATATTTATCGAGAACTCATCGTCAGAGGATTTCGCGACGATCTGGCATGACTATCTGGATCTGAGCACTGATTATAACAAGATCGCTGAGAGGGCTGTACAAGATGAATTCATGAGGAAAGCGGTGGCTTTTGCCGGAGGTGCACGAATCCTCAGACAGGAGTTCAGCGAAACTCTTTTCTCTTACATACTGTCTTCGCAGAACAACATCCCCCGAATCAAAGGACTTGTCAGAGACCTGTGCCGCAGACACGGCGCGCCGGTGGGGACGGGGGCAACTGACACGGATACGTTTAGCGGATACTCGTTCCCTGACACCTATACGATCGCACGAGATTTCTGCGATTCCCCTGACTGCGGTTCAGGTCAGTTTTGCACCAGGAAATTTGCCGGATACAGGTGCCCTTACATCAAGCGCACCGCTTCGATGATAGCTTCAGGCGAGTTTACTCCGGACCCGGAGCGGCTTGCTGAATTGGATCAGGATCTTGCCCGGAAAGACCTATGCCGTCTGCCGGGTGTGGGCGAGAAAGTAGCAGACTGTGTTCTTCTGTACAGCGGGATCAGGCACGATGTATGTCCGATAGACACATGGGTGGAAAAGACGATCAAGAAGATATATCTTGACGACAAAGCTTCGAAGAAGGAGATCAGGGAGTTTACGAGCGGATACTTCGGAGATATAGCAGGATACGCCCAGCTTTGGTTCTTTTACTACGCAAGGACCGGAGCATTATAGTTTTCTGATCTATCTAGACGGTCTGTAATTTATCAGGTCTGACCACTCTCTTAGCTTTGATGTTCACCATCACCACATTCATTGCAGTCAGATCTTCGATCCCCGAAGTCACGCGCTCCTGGACTTCCCTGAGCACCTCTTGAGCGTTATATCCGTACACAACAGATATTTCCATGTTTACCACCACACCGTAGCTTTCCTTGTCAGTGTCAAATTTTAGTATCTCTCCGGCACCTTTGACTCTTCTCCGGATGATTATCCCGGCGATGTCTGACAGAGCCTGATTGGATATCGAGTATGAACCTATCGTAGAAAAGGTCGGTCTCACAACAGTCCTGTCGTTTCCGCTGTATCCCTCTATCTGATCACTGCTTCTCTCTCTTCTTCTGAGGATACGGTTGAGGGGATCGGCAAAGTATCCGGAAAACTCATGCTTTATCTCCATGCTCGGTACAGGTATCGTGTGTCTTCCTTGTGTGGAACGAACAAACACCGCTTTCCTGCGTTCTTCTTCGGTAGTAACATC
>JAQVYV010000156.1 GCA_028708525.1 Eubacteriales bacterium | reverse complement strand
ATAGTCAGGAACAATAATAGCGGAAAACAGATGAACAGCATCGCAGATGCTTTAGTAGGGGATAAGTTGACCATAAAACTATTTGACGGTAATATAATTTGTACTACTGACAGTACGGAAATCAACACGGGGGTGAACGATGGCAGATTCTGATGAGAGTGAAGTAATGACATTGACATTTGAAGAAGCAATGAGACTTCTTGAAGAAATTGTCTCGAAATTGGAGAAAGGTGATCTTACACTTGAAGAATCCATAGAGATTTATACTGAAGGAATGAAACTGGCCTCGTTCTGTTCTGAGAAAATCAATGAAACAGAGTCACGTATCACTATGTTGACTGAAAGAAACGGAGAGACAGAGGAAACTGTCTTTGATGCTGAAATATGAATGATTTTAACGCTAAATATGATGTTTACAGAAATTTCACAGAGAATGCATTAAATGATGTCTTCTGTGACAAAGCAGAGGATGGCAAAGCAATAAGAGAAGCGGCTATGTATAGTCTTTCAGCCGGCGGTAAAAGGATCAGACCTGTTTTATGTCTTGCTTTTGCTGATGTTTTCGGAATTGGCATGAGCAAAGTTCTTCCATACGCATGCGCAATAGAAATGATTCATACTTTTTCATTGGTTCACGATGATCTTCCGGGAATGGATAATGATGATTACAGAAGAGGAAAACTCACATGTCATAAAGTATTCGGCGAAGCAATGGCTATACTTGCCGGTGATGCTTTACTTAACGGTGCTTATGATCTCATGCTGAGAAGTATTGATACTTCAGCTGATATGACATCAGATCTGAAAGCTATGCGTATACTTTCGATCGCAACCGGGGTCCCGGGCATGATAGGAGGTCAGGCGATCGATATTTTCACATCGGAAAAGCCCATGGATATAACAGCACTCGGTCAAATGTATTCAATGAAGACGGGAGCATTGATCAAAGCACCTGTTGAGATCGCTTGTGTTTTAGCCGGAATATCCGGTAAAGCGTATGATTATGCAGTCAGATATGCTGATGCTATCGGTCTCGCTTTCCAAATCAAGGATGATATCCTGGATGTTGAATCTTCAAATGCTGTTTTAGGTAAAACGACCGGAAAAGATGCTGCGTCAGGTAAGAAAACTTTTGTGAGTCTCTTGGGTATTGATAAAGCCAAACATGAACTCAACATTACTACAGATAATGCCTTTGGGGCTCTTTCTGAGTTGTCGGCATTTGGATATGATGTATCGTTTCTTGATGACTTTACAAGATTTCTTCTTGTTCGGGAGATGTAAAATCATGGACGATCTTATCAGCAGAATCAATAAACCGGCAGATCTGAGAAACTTCAACGAAGAAGAATTAAAGCTTCTTGCGATCGAGATAAGGAAAGAGATCATAAGGGTAGTATCGACTAACGGAGGCCATCTTGCTTCTAATCTTGGTGTTGTTGAGTTGACTATCGCACTCCTAAGACAGTACAACCTGCCTGAAGATCAAATAGTATGGGATGTAGGACACCAGACATATACATATAAAATGCTTACAGGTCGATATGGTGATTTCTGCACACTCAGAATGTGCAACGGATTAGCCGGATTTCCAAAGCGATGCGAAAGTGAGTATGATTGTTTCAATACCGGACATAGCAGTACATCTATTTCTGCCGCATTAGGTATTCTCAGAGCCAATAACATCAAAGGTGATCATTCAAAGGTCATAGCGGTTATTGGAGATGGTGCTCTCACAGGCGGAATGGCTTTTGAAGCTTTGAATGATGCCGGGCAGAGTGATATGGATCTCCTTGTGATTTTAAATGACAATGAGATGTCGATAGGGAGAAATGTTGGTGGCATGGCTAAACACCTGTCCGCTATTCGCGTTTCGAAAAGATATCTGAATCTGAAACACAGAACCAATAAAATACTTTCTAAAACTTCGTTAGGCCGTTTTTTGAAAAAGATACTGGAGATTTTCAAACATCTGATCCGATATATCATTCGCCCGGAAAAAGTTATATTCGAAGATCTTGGATTTAAGTATTACGGGCCGGTAGATGGTCATGATATAAATGATCTTGAGCTTCATTTTGCTGCATCGAAAAATATCCGCGGACCTGTTCTTATACATGTACTAACAAAGAAGGGAAAAGGCTATGAGTTTGCAGAAAATTCACCGGATAAATACCATGGTGTTGCTCCGTTTGAGATAGCAAATGGAATACCGTTGCCTCAAAGAAATGAGGGTGACGAATTTTCCTCGTTTTCGGAAGCTTTCGCTGAGATACTTTGTGACCTTGCATCAGAAGATGATAGTATAGCTGCGATCAGTGCTGCAATGACTTCCGGTACCGGACTTGATAAGTTTGAGAAAAGATTTCCGAAAAGATTTTTCGATGTCGGAATAGCTGAACAACATGCTCTTACAATGGCTGCAGGTATGGCATGTGGTAATGTTAAACCTGTTATCGCAATTTATTCAACTTTTCTCCAGCGTGCATACGATCAACTGCTTCACGATATAGCTCTTCAGGACCTGCATGTTGTTTTGTGCATCGATCGTGCAGGGATCGTAGGAGAAGATGGTGAAACTCATCAGGGAATATACGATATAGCTCTACTCAGAAGTATACCCGGTATGACTATACTGTCTCCAAGAAATTACGAACAATTAAGGAGCATGATTTCTTATGCTTTGTACACCAAGGGCGGGCCGGTAGCGATAAGGTATCCTCGTGGAGGTGAGCCGAAGAATTTCCGGAGGCTTACTAACGAAAGACAAGAGAAAATTATTTTCGACGAAACAGCTGAACTCCTTCACGAAGGCAATGATTTGACTATTATAACTGAAGGGATCATGTTCAGTTATGCATATGAAGCTTTGATCAAACTTCAAGAGAACGGTATCAAGTGTGATTTGCTGGATGTAAGGATCATAAAACCATTGCCCGCTAAACAAATAATCATTTCAGCAATTAAAACAAAATGTATAATGACTATTGAAAATGGCATAAACAATGGTGGTTTGGGGAGTGCTGTTGAAGAACTACTTTCAGATAATCAGATACTTGTGCCGGTCATTCGTCTTGGTGTTGGTGATCATCCGCTTGTTCATGGGAAAATCAGTGAATTATTCAGGATCGAAGGAATAGATGCAGCAGCGATCTATAATGAAGCTGTAAATGCTGTTAGCAATATTAATTCTTCTTATAAAACGATAAACAGCAGTGAATAAATATTCATTAATGCTCTATGTTAGTGTATAATATTGAACATCAAACAAATTCAGGGAGATGCAATGAGGATCGGAATAATTCCTAACCCTGTAAAGGACTTAAACTTCAGCAAAACCTGTGAAATAGCAGAAGAGATTCGTTTGCTTGGAGGTGTTCCTGTAATTTCAGGTAAATATCATACTGTTAATGAAATATGCAATGAGAAGATCGAGTTCTCTGACTATTCAGATTGCGAGATAATAATGTGTCTGGGTGGTGACGGAACTTTCCTTACAGCCATTCAGGACACGTACAAATTCCACAAGCCATTAATAGGTGTGAATCTTGGAAGTTTGGGATTTCTGGCTGAAATCAATGCAGATAACATCAAAGGATCGCTTCAGAAAATATTTAACGGTGAGTATACAACAGAGAAGAGAATGATGATAGAAACCACATGCACTGATATCAACGGATCGAATAAGGGAAGATCTGTTTCACTTAATGATATCGTTATAAGCAGAGGAGGAATATCCAGGATACTTGATCTTGATTTCTATATCGATGATCA
>JAQVYV010000155.1 GCA_028708525.1 Eubacteriales bacterium | reverse complement strand
CATAACTATGCGATTTTAGTTTATCTTTTTCAACTTCTCAGAGTAATTTCATGCCCGATCCTATCCCGTTTTCCATACTAAATTCTTCCGTTTCAGTCACTGTGGACTTTACTTTAGGAATTTACCGATTACTGTATATCATCATTTTGCTTTGTTAATTGCCGATACATATTGTATAATTAAACAAACTATGCAAGAAGGAGTTACGATGAATATGGAAAACCTGATTTCAAAGAAAATGAGGATTTTTGCCGAAAGAAACGACTGGATGATCAGAGACAGCTACATATACGGGAAAGAACAAGGACATCTTTTCACAGGGATCGATGGCAAAGGGATCAAGAGTTTCATTACCCCGGTCCCCGGTATACTCCGGGATCAGACCGATGAACTGATGCAGCTTCTTGAAAAGAACAGTTCGACGATGAGACTCGAAGAATATGATATAACCGATGGATTTCTTTGCATAAGGATCAAGGATTCAACTTCTTTGAAAACCGATGACATCGAGTTCATTCTTGCATTGCTATCGGGCATATTGAGTGATCTTAGCATCGTAACCGCCAACAGATGCCAGGAATGCGGCGAACTTGGTGCAGATAAAGAAACATATATGTATGACTTATTCTGCTACATGCACGATGATTGCGCAACTAAATTTGATGAAAATGAAAAGGGTGTAGAAACAGCAGATGGTGTCAATAGTGACGACACAGACGACAGTGATGTTTCAGATCCTGAGGCTGAGGCTGAAGAAGGCGGAGCTCTTGATAGAAATAACAGACAGGTCTCAACGCTTAGAAAAGTACTCTTTACTTTAGCCGGTGCTTTGATAGGTTCTATACCCTGGCTGATAATGCCTTATATCATGGACATGGTCAACGGGCTTCTGAATTCTGCCGGTTCGCCTGATTGGGTGCTTAATCTTGTTCGTTCCCTGATCACCTGTATATGCGCATATCTGATATCTTACTTTGCTATAGTGGGTTATAAGTTGTCGGGTGCAGGCATCAACAAGTCAGGCAGATGGATGATCGGGATCATTTCGATCGCATTTATCATCATAGTACAGTTCGCGTATCTTGCTGTTTTGATATTGAAAGAACCCTCAGTGAAGCTTACTTTCGGGAATTATATGACCAATCTTGTGAAATATAATTTTTACAGAGATATGCTTATCGGCGCAGGTATAGGTACTGTATTTGCGTTGATAGCCGTTCTTCCCTTCTTTGACAGTTCGAAAGGAAAGACCTCCAAATGATAAGTATACTTTCTGACGATAATCGGGAATTGCTAACTAAGATCTTGGAAGGACTTATTTCTGTACCAAGTGTTAAAAGTGAATCATCAGATAAAGCTCCTTTTGGCGAGCACACAGCCCAAGCACTTCGATTCTTCTTAAACGTGGCCGAGGCTTACGGTTTTAAAGTGGCTGATCTTGACGGATATGCAGGGTACATCGAGTTCGGTGAAGGTCCTCGGGAAGTTGCTGTTCTTTGCCATCTGGATATCGTACCTCCCGGTGACGGATGGACAGTTGATCCCTATTCTCTAAATATTAAGGACGGAAAATTTATCGGCAGAGGTATTATCGACGATAAAGGACCTGCTGCAGCATGCTTTTTGGCGATGAAAATACTTAAGGATAACGGCTGGAAGCCTTCCAACAGGATACGCCTGATCCTTGGACTGGATGAAGAGAGTGGGTGCGAGTGCATGGATCACTATAGGTCCGTGGAGAAAGTTCCGGATATCGGATTTACACCTGACGCAAAGTTTCCGGTCATTTACGCAGAGAAAGGCATTCTTCATGTAACGTTCCGAACGCCTGATGACTCACCTCTCACTTCCGGAATAACTCTTTCTGCAGATGGTGGTGATAAGGCTAACATGGTTCCTTCCACATGCAGATATTCTCTAAACGGTGAAGAGTTTATCGTTCATGGCAGATCAAGTCATGCTAGCATGCCGCAATATGGTATAAATGCCATATCGAGGGCAATGACTGATATTTCAGAAAAGCTGAAAGCTAAAGGACTCCGGCATCCTTTCGTTGATTTTTACACTAAATACATTGCTGAAACGACTGATGGCAGTCTTATTGGGATCGGTTTTAGTGATTCACAGTCGGGTCCGCTGACTTTCAATGTAGGTTTGCTGTCGATCAGTAGTGGTTCCGTTTCAATGACTATAGATATAAGATACCCTGTTACATTTTCCAAGGAGAATATAATGGACCGGTTGCGCTCTGCTGCTTCCTCCGTCGGACTTGAAATCTCCGAAGATTCGTCAATGGATCCTCTTTACCGAGAACCTGACAGTGAATTTGTTCAATCTTTGCTCGATGTTTATAACAGCGTTACCGGCGAAAGCAGGATCCCAATAGCTATCGGTGGTGGTACATATGCAAGACGCATGCCCAACATCATAGCATTCGGACCGGTTTTCGATCCTGTTAGAGATGTCGCTCATCAGGCTGATGAATACATACTGGAAGAAGAACTTCTCAGTTGTATCGAGATTTACAGAAATGCTCTCGTCAGATTGGATGAACTTCTCGGTTAGTCGATATCAGGTTCATAATTTGTTCTCTTCTTAAGGATCACTATTACCAGTCCGGCTATTATTATCAGAACAGCTGCAGGAATAATGATACGATATATTGTCGTAGTTTTAGCAGGAGATGATACATTCTTAATTGAAAGCTTATCATTGTCTAATACCAACTCCATATCAAGGTTTCCGCCGCTTACGGTAATACCTCCGCTGACCTCTTCGGTTCTGGTCCCGAAAGAGATCACAACAGGCAGCTCTGCAGTCCACTCACCGTCATCACCGAGTATCTGGATTTTATATGACCCTACCTTTACATCGCTGAATCTGAAATTACCGTTCTTGTCTGTTATGGCAGTTCTGTTCAATGCATACAGGTTCAGTTTTACACCGGAGATCGGTTCACCTGTTCCGTCGAGCAATCTTCCATAGATAGTAACGGTACTCTCGCCCTTTATGTCTTGTGCCTGCGAGCCAGATACCTCATTTTCGGAACTGAACAGGTATTCTTCAGAGTTACCCGATACAGGAATAGATGATGCGGGTGAAGCTGTCTGTCCGATGCTCTGTGATGTATCACCGCTTATCTCCGGATCATCCGACACATCTGACACATTTATCTGTGAAACATCGTTTGAAGCAGTTGCTGAACCTGAAGACATCGATGATTGGGTAACAGCTGATGAAAAAGGAGGTGCTGTCGGCAGCGGAGAAGGTATCACGGTCGGTGTTGGCTGAGTTGTAGGTACAGCAGTCGGCACGGGCTGGGTTATATCTTCTATTTCTTCATTTCCTGCCCAGGCAACATTTGCTTTGGGATATACATAGCCATCCTGGCTTACCGGCCATTCATGGTTAACATCGATTTCATTATCGCTTCTCATATAATAGTTATAACTCACAGTCCCTGCTCCGGCTTGTCTTTTCACATATGGCGGAGGATTGTCTGATCTGGTTGGGTCATTCCAGGTGAAGTCTATGTGATACCAGTTGGATTCGACTTTTACCATGTTCCAGGCATGCGGACCAAACTTACCTTCTTCTTCAAGCTTTCCAGCCTGTCCGCTAACTGTTATACTTTCATATCCCGCTTCTTTAAGCATTATATATCTATACATCGCATAAGCCTGACATACTCCTCTTGGATATTCTCCTATCGCCCCGGAATCGCTGATCATCTGATATGCGCTGTATATAACATCGTCGGTATCTCCGGGAATAGTAGAAAAAAGCCTGTA
>JAQVYV010000154.1 GCA_028708525.1 Eubacteriales bacterium | reverse complement strand
CATATGGATAACAATCTTGCTGTGATCGATCCGGAGAAGTGTATCAACTGTGGCAAATGCTTTGAAGTGTGCCCGACTAAGTCGATTTCTACGCCGGAGAATATTTATATGCATTTGTGATTTTTCCCGCTTGCATTGTCTTGAATTTTGTGGTATTATTTCGAAGCGCGTTTATTCGAGAGACGCTCTCAGGAGGTGTTAAAATGGCTAGGTGTGATATATGCGATAAGGGTATGATGTTCGGAAGAAAGATCAGTATTACCCGTTCACAGGTTTCCAGAAGGGCTTTGGCCAGCAGGAAGCCCAATATTCGTAAAGTCAGAGTTCTTGACGGCGTTACGCCTAAGACTATGCATGTCTGCTCAAGGTGTCTTCGTTCCGGCGAAGTAAAGAGAGCCTGATAATTCCTTTTTAATGACGAATATATGAAGGACCCTGCAGATGAGGGTCCTTTTTCATGTCCGGATATTCCTTTAAAGTGTCTGGTATCTTAGGTGCTTCTCTCCAGATCTTTCTCGAGTGTTACAAATATTCTCTGCCTGGCGCTGCTCCTGTCGGCAACAGCTTCTGTGTCCGTTCTGTGATCGTCAGGGTCTGCACGGTCTACAGGGTTTGCCGGGGTTACAGGATCTGCCCGGTCTTTTAGGTCCGAGTTCAGAACGATCTCATCAGCCATAGATGCCGGATTTCCGCCCATAACATAGATCCTGTCCGAAAGAGTAAGCGCTTCTTCTACATCGTGAGTTATCAGAAGTATCGTCAGATCCATTTTTTCTTTGATCTTTTTCAACCATTTGTGGAGCTTATGTCTTGTTATTGCGTCGACGCTGGAGAAAGGTTCATCAAGAAGCATTATCTCCCCTGATATCAGCCAGGTTCTTAGTAGTGCCGCACGCTGCCGCATCCCCCCGGAGAGAGTACCCGGATATGCTTTGCCGGTACCCTCCAGACCGAAAAGTTCAAAGTACTGTCTTATTTCATTGATAGCAGAGGATCTCTTCACCCCCTTTAGGATCAAAGGAAGCGCAATATTTTCTTCAATAGTTTTCCAGGGCATCAGAAGATCCTTCTGAAGCATATACCCTATATCACTTGCGCACCGGATCTCACCTCTGTCAGCGGTTTCCAGGCCCGTAATAAGATTGAATAAAGTCGTTTTGCCGCTGCCGCTTACACCAAGGACACTAACTATCTCCCCATGGCAGACATGCATGGTGACTTTATCGAGAACTTTTCTTTCTCCAAAGCTCTTATCTACAGACGCAACATCGATCACTCTATGATTATTCATTTACTTCATGATCCCCATACAGAAACTCATTTGTGTAAGCTTCCTCTATATCAAGCGGCACCTCTATCAGGTCATTATCCAGCATCCATTTGGAAAAGTCGGCCCAGACAGACCTTTTCATTGTACCGAACTCCCCGTCATCGTTCAGGAAAAACTCTGAAAGATATTCGATGCTTGCCAGAGCGTGTGCGCGGTCGGTCTCCGGCGTTGATCTCAGCAGCAGGTCGCATGCTTCTTCAATATTGTCGATCGTATATTTATGCCCTTTGATCACGGCCTTCATAAACTTAGTGAGCATCTCCGGATCACTCTCTATGGTCTTCTCGTTTGAGATTATCACAGGTGAATAGAAGTTCATCGCAGGGTCTATATCCTGCAAAAGAATGAAATCGATAGGGTAGTTTCGCGCCTGAGCACCGATACCATCCCAGCCGTAGTAGATCCACGCAAAGTCTGCTTCAGTCTCCATGCTGGCGAAATAGTCAGTCGCGGCCATCATCCTCATTTCCACTTTGGTGAAATCCGCCCCAACTTTATCCATCATGTTCTCAATGAATTTCTCTTCAAGCGGCGTGCCCCATCCACTGTATCTTCTGCCCTCGAAATCCGCAGGACTCTTGATGTTTCTGTCCACCGGTGAAGCGAATCCGGAAGTGTTCTCCTGGAGTATGGCACCTATAGCGACTACCGGAACATTCCCTGTGACCCTTGCTTGTGTAAGCTGCTCCTGTCCGCATATTCCGATCTGTGCCGAATCAACTCCGACCATCTCGATAAAGTTCATATCAGGAGCCTGGACTATTTCAACATCAAGACCTTCGTCTTCGAAGTAACCGAGTTCTTTTGCCACGAAAATACCCGTGTGGTTCGTATTGACGACCCAGTCCAGAACAAGTGTAACTTTCTGCAGTTCTGCCCTGCTTGTATCGCTTGTCCCGTCTGACACATTGCTCTCACCGGGGCTTCGGACACAGGATGCCATGATCACTGCAATTATGATCATCACCGCGACCGGAACTATTTTCTTACTCATTTTCTTCATTTGTATCTCCCCCTT
The DNA here is from genome assembly GCA_028708525.1 of Eubacteriales bacterium. Taxonomy (GTDB): domain Bacteria; phylum Bacillota; class Clostridia; order Saccharofermentanales; family UBA5734; genus JAQVYV01. The sequence goes on along the minus strand of JAQVYV010000154.1, from coordinate 1,464 downwards.
AAAATTTTTCTTTCCGTTAGATATGCCACAAGAAAAAACAGTATGCTCAGCAGGACTATAAGTAATATCGCCGCAAACATCCTGTCGTAATAATACGATCTTCTTACTCTCATCAGATAAACACCAAGTCCCTTGTCTGCCCCCTGCCATTCAGCTATGACCGCCGCCATCACGCAATAGGTCGCAGATATTCTTATCCCGGAGAAGAATGAAGGTATCGCCGAGGGGAATCTGACATGCCTGAAAACCTGAGTATTGCTCGCCTTAAGGCTTTTCATCAAGAGGATCATATCCGGATCTGCGCTTTGAAAGCCGTCATACAGGTTCATTGTTATCGGGAAAAAGCAAACCAGCACGACTACAACGAGTCTGGGGGCCAGTCCGAAACCCATAAGCAGGATGATCACCGGTGTTATAACCATGATAGGTATGGTCTGACTGGCTATGATGAGCGGGTAGAGAACTTCCTTGATGACCCTGACTCTGTCCATCACAAGCGCAATAAGAAATCCTGCCGCTATACTCAATGCCAGTCCCGCAGCACATATCCACGTCGTTGCCGCAAGGTGGGGCAGTATGTTGCTGAAGTTAGTGTGGAGAGCAATGAATACTGCTGAAGGTGCAGGGATTATAAAGTTCTGTATTCTGCCGGCTGATGAAAGGATCTCGATCACGACCGCGATCATGACCAGAAGGAACGCAGAGGCTATGGCCCCTCTCATGCTGATTTTCTTACCCGACATTTTCATACACTCCTGTCATCTGCTTTCTGCATACTCTGGCAAATAAAAAGCCTCCTGTTCGCCGGAATACGGGACAGAAGGCTTCTCTCGATGACGAGATTATTGTCCCTCCGCCGGCATTATCCGGTTCAGGTCATAGGGTCGACGCAATGCAAGCGTCCTCTCAGCCGGTTTCCCAGCTCCCCTCTTATAAATATGGTGGAAACAGCAGGACTCGAACCTGTGACCTCTCGCGTGTGAAGCGAGCGCTCTAACCAGCTGAGCTATGCTTCCGTATCTTGTGTCTGCGTTTTCATTTCGAAAACATGAATATCATACCACAACAGCGGCTATCTTGGAATAACCTCAGCATAATAATCCAGATCAAGAATTTTGGCGGAAAAATAAAACTTCTTGTCTATAACATCCAAAATCCCTTTCACGTAGCCGTCTTCGACAACAACCCCTTCTGAAGGTGTGAATTCTCTGGTCAGCGAATTGTATTTTCCCCTATCGGTAATAAAACTCCGGTTGTCGAATATTACCAATGGTTGGGCATCGGAGAAAATATCCGATCCCATAAGGAGCCTGGAATCATATTCAAGGCCCAACAGATTGCTGATGGTCGGGATTATATCCATACTGGAAACAGGCTTGTCTATCGTGATCGGTTCCATGCCTTTGGCATATATCAGAAGACTGCTTTTATATAGTTCGAAATTACTTTCGACTGTATGTCCGG
>JAQVYV010000153.1 GCA_028708525.1 Eubacteriales bacterium | reverse complement strand
AATCTATATCGGAAGCTGTTTACGTTTAAACACAAGCACTGACACAACCAGCAATATTAGCGAAGCAATGAAAAGCCCTGTATTAAGCCATATTGTCTGAGCACCTCTTACTATTTCAACCGGGTCATACATGCCATAAATACTCAGCTTCTTAAGTATTTCAAGCTGTTCAGAACTGCCTCCGATCATATTCATCAGAAGAAATCCAATGAGAACACCGGAAGAGGATCCGGAAGAAAGCCCGCTTTCGTTGAATAAACAGGAAAAGAAAAACGCGATCATAATGGCAAGTATATTTACGAGCGCAGTAGTAATATTGAGTTGTACGAAAGCCCGAACGTCGAGATGACCGCTGAAAGAAATCTCACAAATCAACACACCGAAAAGCGTTAATATCCCAAACATCGAAATAACAGACAGTATCGCATATAGTCCTTGGGTGAGTATGATCTTCACTCTTGAGACCGGAGTAGATAAGAGATATGCCAAAGAACCGTTATCCACCATTTTAGCAACGAGCCTGTTACCAAGAATAATACAATAAACAACAGGCAGAGCGGTCATAAGCATCCCGTACAGCCAGCTTGCCAGATAGGCCGTAAGATCAGTTACAAGTGAAGAAAATCCAAAAGCCTTCATCAGTTCTTCGGGGAAGATGGAGATCATTTCATTTAGCGCGTTCATATCTTCCGGGTCGAACATTGCCACCATAACAGCAAGATACATGACCAGCACTCCGATAAAAATAAGCATCAGGATCCAGTTTTTCTTAAAAGTTGTTTTCAGAAGTATCAGGTTCATTTTACTACCCTCTCTGCATCCCTTGCATATAAACTCAGGAAAACATCCTCAAGCGACTGTGTCTTAAGATCAATATCCACAACCTCAAATGAAGCTATCGTTTTGACAAAACGATCGACATCCTCACCTTTAACATAAACAGTAATTACGCCGTTCTCAGCATCGTTTCGTCCTCCGTCTATCTCGAACCCTGCCGAAACAAGCAACGAAACCGCCTCTGAATTGTTTCCTGTTCGAATCTGATAAGCTTTTCTCCTGCTATTTCGGAGCGAGGCAGAGTCAGAAAACATAACGATCCTTCCATCCTTAATGATTATCACTTCATCACATGTTTTCTCAACTTCTTCGAAAATATGACTGGACAGCAATATAGTCTTACCTTTTCGTTTCTCATCAAGTATCAGCTCAACGAATCGTTTCTGCATCAGAGGATCAAGACCGCTCGTGGGTTCGTCAAGCACAAGGATGTCCGGATCATGCATCAAAGCAGCAACTATCCCCAATTTCTGCTTCATTCCCTTTGAGAATTTGCGGATCCTTCCTTTCGGATCGAGTTCAAGCATATCAAGAAGATCTTTTCTCTTGGACAGATCCTTCGAACCTCTCATTTCAGAAAGAAAATCGAGAAATTCATCTCCGTTCATACCATCCGGGAAAGATATCTCTCCGGGTATATAGCCCAGCGATCTCTGTATGGACACAGGATCAGTCCAACAGTCTCTGCCAATTACTGAACACGATCCGCTGTCAGGTTTCATAAAACCAAGCAATGCCCTGATCGTGGTAGTTTTCCCTGCACCATTAGGCCCAAGATACCCCATGACCGTTCCTTCTTTTACCTCAAATCTGATATCAAATATACCTTTACCGCTTGGATAAGTAAGCGTAACATTATCCAGTTTGATCATTTTCTCCCCCCTGCAAATTTCCGTAACACAAATCTTCCCGGAACGTTTCTTTTCTTCCGGATCAGTACCGCAACACTGAACAATAAAATTATGAACATCAGTTGTATCAGAAGTTCTTTAGTTATTACTCCCTGAAACAGATCAAGATCAGTGCCATAGAAATTGATCTTTCTGTTCGCAAGAACAAACCAGTACGTCGGTGTGAATGATCCTATTTTCAACACAGAAGCACTTAGCATCTCCTGCGGCACGAATACACCGGTAAGGAAGCTTAAGCCAAGCGAAAGGATATTAACGACTGCAGCCTGTGCTCCTTTGCCTTTTATCAACGTTCCTACAGCAAAACTTATTGCAACGCATACTATTGTGTAAACCAGAGTATTAGCTCCGTAGTACAGTGCTACATTGTTTATAAGATCTTTCCCGAAAAGCAGGAAAGCAGCGGTGAACATGATCAACCAAACACCAAGTGCAAATACTGCGTTTGCGGCAAAAAGCTGTAAGCTTATGTTGAAGGGTTTCATAGGCGACGCTGTGTTTCTTTTCCTCAATTCGATCTCATTGAATGTCACCATAAAAGAACACACTCCATGCAATATGATGGCGAAAAGAGAATATGCGAAGTAGTTAAAGAAATATACACTATTTGAAAGGCGGGTCCTTGCTTCAGTAGGTTTTACTGTAAGTGTCACTTTAGTTTCAACTGCAATGTCATCTTCGATCTTCCCGATCATCTCTTCAGCAGTAAGCTCCGGTAAGAAAAGAAGATAAGCTTTAGCGTGCCTGAAATACGAATCAGCGATGTTATCGAGATATGCAGCGTAAATAGAATCAGGTGCAGCCTCTCTCACCAATTGGATGGGCTCATCACTTGTCAGTGAAGCCACAAAACCTTCGGGAATTCGAATGATATATGTTACATCTCCAAAGAATAGCGCATCACGAAGCGCGGTCTCATCATCCGGAATGCTTTTAACATTTGACTTTGATGAAAGATATTCGGCAAAAGCCTTTGATATCTCCGATTCATCCTCAACAAACAACGCTATGCTCGGTTTAGATTCCTCGAATTCAGAAGCAATATTACCTACACCCATATTCGCGAAAGCAATCGACAGAGCAAGAAAAATTGTAAGAAATATTATCATCTGAGGAATATTACGCAGGATTATCAGGAAATAAGCCTTAAACACTTGCATACTTGACCCTCCTGAGACGAATGACCGTCAATACCGAAAACAACAGAGTAAAAGCCCATAAACAAGCTATATTTGTAAAGAATCTCCTGTGATCCGGGTAATAATACAGAGCATAGAATGCGTCCGTTATAAGATTAAGAGGATTCAGATATGCCAGAGCAGGCACGGCTGTAGTCACCGCATACTTCACTACCGACTGCATCATTCCTGAAAGAAAAGACAATACCATCGTTGTGCTTATAAGGATCGCTGTCTTCATCCCTTCCCCGCCTTTTATCAAAGCACCTATCATTGTACCGAAAGATATCCCTGCGAAACACCCGCTAAGACACACTAAAAGTATTAGTCCGATCCGGCTTCCGAAATCGATACCAAGGACGAAAATCATGAAAGCCAGAAGTATTAGTATCGTCACGGTTTCTATAACTGCAGCAGACGAGATCGAGGACAGAAATATTTTCATTTTCTTCAAAGGCGAAACATTCACACGCATCGCTTCAGCCGAAAGATCAGCCTGGATCGCATCTACCTCCTTAAGTCCCTGGAAAGCACCATAGAAACACGTCATGGCCATCAACGAGTAAAAATATATCACAGTACTGTCAGGTTTCGACCCCTGCCTGGTTACTCCCGCCGGCTCTCTGAAAAGCTCAGCATCTTCCTCAAGCAACTGCAGCAGTCCATTGCCTATAGCCTGAGGGTTACTAAGCATTATTTCTCTGACCATGGAATCGGTACGCAGAATGCTGTCCAAAACCACTTTAGCAATACTCTGCCTCAGCCCCGACTCCCGAACATAAAGTTCAAGCTCCTCACCGTTTTCGATATAAGCTGTTATCTCACCTTTGTCCAGCATTTCGGCAGCCCTTTCACTGCTGACCTCATGCAATATGAATAAGGCTTCTCTTTCGCTGTT
>JAQVYV010000152.1 GCA_028708525.1 Eubacteriales bacterium | reverse complement strand
TTTTTAGCTGATTTTCTAAAAGCCTTCTTGATCTCATCCTGAGAAGCACTTTTACTCACACCGAGAATTTCATAATAGTCTTTATATTTCAACGACCTTCTCCTGTCATCTCGAAAGATAGAAGAACAACGCTACCGCAGCTAGTCCGACAAGCACTGCTATCATGACACGCAAAGCAGAAATCGGACTCTTGCCGCCAACCTTGCCCGTCTGACCGTTCACTATGAACTGGTACACCTTGCTCTTATACTTAAAAGATGAGATCCATACCGGCAAAAGCAGATACTTGTATTTCACATTGTAGAAGGCAGTATCTACCCTCAGACTGTTCACATGATCCGCATGATGCTCTCTCCTGATCTTTCCGGTTATATTGCTCGATAAAATACCGTTGATATACTCCTTTGCCTTATTCCATCCTTCTTTCAGTCCTATAGAATAACGCTCGGAAACGAATCCCGCCACATACTCCGGTTTGTATTTCAGATTATCTTCGGTATTATAAGGTTCTATCTTGGATAAAGTAGCAGGGTCATGCATTCCTGACGCTAAAACAGCCTGATCGTTAATGAACTCGCTGTATTCACCGGAAGTGGGATACCAGTCGGTAACAGTTCTTCGATTTCCTTTACTATCCGTAACATGGCGATCCCTTCCGTACCTTGCAGTGTAAGTAGACTCAGTCTGTGTATCAAAAGTCCAGTAAGGGAGATAGACACCTTTAAATGCATCGGGCTTTGCCTTCTGCTTGGCAGCTCTCGGACAAAACAGTTTTCCCTTTATCCATTTAACAAAATTAGAACCGGCTTGTTCCTTAGTCACCTTAAAAACACAGACTCCACCGGGTGCAAGAGTGTCTTTACCCTTTTCCTCCATCACTTGATTCGATCCGCAATACGGACATTCATCGGAGATCTGAAGAGCATCATACACAGACTGCGCACCGCAGGATTTACAGATCACCGTCTTTTTCTCGACGCCCCAATCACAGTTTTCCAGAGTTTCAGCCAACTCGAGATCCAGTTCCACCGCGGTGGTTTCAGGATCAAGTATCGCTATCTCTTTCTTGTGTCCGCAATAAGGGCACAACAAGCCGGAAGATCCTGGATCGAAATCCATCGTTCCGCCGCATTGGGGACATTTCTTATCGGTTTCTTCCTTCGTATCGACCTGAAATTTACCGCTGTTCAGCTCGAAAAGATCGTCAGTCATAACGTTCTCTATCCCCTTATCAGATTTTGTCACCATCATCGAAAACATCTCCGCACTCAGGGCAGAACTTCGGAGGTGTATTCGATTTCTCGGGCTCCCATCCGCATTTATTGCATTTATAAGATGCGGCATCTGCCGGTCTGGGTGCACCGCAATCCATGCAGAATTTTCCCGTGTTGCCACCTGCACCGCAACTGCATGTCCAGCTGCCTGAAACATCCGGTTTAGGTTTGCCGCACTCCATGCAGAACTTACCGCTATTTCCTCCGGCACCGCAGCTGCAGTTCCACCCTTGCGCCTTAGATTCAGCTTTATTCCCCGCCTGAGCCTGAGCCTGAGCCTGTTCCTGTTGCTGTCCCATGGCAAAAAGATTCTGCACATTAGATCCGCCGGCGTTCTGTGCCATCCCAAGTCCCATAAATCCCATCATGGCTCCGCCTTCATTCTCAGCAGCAGCTCTCATAGCATCACTCTGAGCACCAACGAGCGTTGCAGCAGCCATCGTAGGATCGCGCATAACAGCACTCTTCTGAAGCTGCTTGATCATCAGTTCATCTTCTTCCGAAGCACTGACCGAACTAACACCGAAAGAAGCAACAGCGACCCCTCTTAACTGGGTCCATTTCTTAGACAGCACCTCATTCAACGCATCCGCAAGCTCCATCGTATGTCCCGGCAGCGCACTATAACGGATACCCATCTCCGAAATTTTCGCGAAAGCCGGCTGCAGAGCGGTCATGAGTTCTGTCTTAAGCATCCCGTCAATATTTTCACGACTGTATTCGTTCTCTACATTGCCGCTTACATTCGCATAAAAGAGCAAAGGATCAACGATCTTGTATGAATATTCACCATGGCAACGGATAGCGATATCTATATCAAGCCCGATATTCTTATCAACGACCCGAAAAGGCACCGGATTAGGCGTTCCGTATTTATTACCCATGATCTCTTTAGTATTTACATAATAAACTCTCTGATCTTTAGCCGTATCACCGCCGAATGTAAAACGTTTACCCAATGTTTCAAAGGACTTTATCAGTCCGGCTCCCAACCCGCCGTAAAAAATGCTTGGCTCGGTTGATGTATCGTACACAAACTCACCGGGTTCAGCGCATATATCGACAACCTTGCCCTGTTCTATTATCATCATGCACTGACCGTTATTTACTGAAATAATAGAACCGTTAGAAATTATGTTATCTTCAGCTTTGGTATTGGAACTGCGCTTTGATGTACGCTTTCTTCCCTTTGATATAAGAACATCCGAAGATAATGCCTCACTGTAAAAATACTCCCGCCACTGGTCTGCAAGCACGCCCGAAAGAGCACCTATCCCTGCTTTCAATAGTCCCATAATACATCCCCTTTCTTGTCATAGCACAAGTTCATTTTCAGTTATTTTACATCTTTGCCTGCCCGATTACAATGATTATCAGCATCCAAACGAACCCTTCATGGCCTTACCGAATAAACATAAACATTCTGTCCGCCATATTCCTTTTCTCCGAAGTATTCCAAGGTGAAATTATTCCCGAAGACCGTTTCATCCAAACTGAGTTCTTTAAAACTACGTAATGTACTATCAATAAGTATATAGTCAATATTCTCTCTCTTCACAAGCGCAATAGTATCCTCAAGCCCGTCCTGAAAAGAAAATATTCTGTTGATATTCATCATTCTGTTTGAAACATCAATGGCAGGATCCACATTATTTCGAACGCAATAGAGCATGCGGCCGCTGAGAGTAACCGCTGTCAAGGCATTGTCTCCGTATGGGATAGAATTTCCGGTCAGGAAAACAGCATCCTTTTCAGTATTCTCAACGATCCAGTTGCGCAGTCCGGAATCAGAATCTTTAATAAGAATTTTATCCATATTTTTCAAAGCAAAGGTATCGATCACACCGGCCAAAATAATAGACATAGTCAAAACGACAGCGATACTTTTCGAAACTGATCCGCGCCACTGAGCAATTCGAACTATCAGATACGCTGCAAACATATTCGCAAACATCAATGAGATGATCATCAACTTATTGTTATCATAGAGAACTTTCCCCATTTGCAATATATTTGCTATTGCAAATGGTACCATGAATATCATAAAATCGATTTTCTTATTACGTTCAACCAGAAACACGACCGACAGCATCAAGATAAATTTAAAACCTAAAACATCATAATAATACTTCAGAAAAGTAAGAACACTGAGTCCCTGTATCTCATATCCCGGTTGAAATTTCGGATACCCTGTCAAAACAGTATCTCCCGACTTAAACATCAGCAGCTGAGGGCCGACAAGCAATCCTGCAATCAATGCAGCAAACAATAATCTGTAAGCATACGTTCTATTTAGCCTAATCTCAGAAAGTCCAAGCGCTCCTATGAACCCAATGCATATCGGTGCTATGATAACGTTCCAATAAGGAAATATTCCAACAGATATACCCAATAGCACAAAAGGACAGATCGGCCCCCACTTAAAAATCCCGCGGAACTTCAAAGTCTTTTCAGTATCGACCGACTGGTTCCTTTTCACAACCATGAATAATACCACAAAAACGCAAAATGCCAGTCCATATGCAAAGTGCCTCTGGTTAATAAAAACGTTAAAATTGAATAGTCCCCATCCCTCGAAGTTAACTCCCTTAAGCCATCCGGATTTCTTCAATGTAT
>JAQVYV010000027.1 GCA_028708525.1 Eubacteriales bacterium | reverse complement strand
GTGTTAAGTGTATAAGTATAAATAAGTATAAATAAGTAAATAGAAAGAAAAATGAACGGAGGATTTTTAAATGGAAATTTTGGATCAGATATCACAGGCTCTTCAGAAAGGAAAAGCAAAGGATGTCAAAGAAATGGTGCAGGCAGCTCTCGATCAGGGAATAGCTGCACAAACGATACTGGTCGACGGACTTTTGTCCGGAATGGGTGTCGTTGGAGTTAAGTTCAAGAACAATGAGGTTTATGTTCCTGACGTTCTGATAGCAGCACGTGCCATGAAGGCCGGAACAGAGATCTTGAGACCTCAGCTGGCAGCTGATGGTGTCAAAGCCACCGGCAAAATCATTCTTGGTACTGTTAAAGGTGATCTGCATGATATCGGCAAGAACCTTGTAGGTATGATGATGGAAGGTAAAGGCCTTGAGGTAGTTGATCTTGGTGTTGATGTGCCTGCCGAGAAGTTTATAGACGCCGCTATTGAGCATAATGCAAATGTAGTATGCTGTTCTGCGTTGCTGACAACGACCATGGGTGAAATGAAGAACGTTGTTGAAGTTGCAAAAGCCAAAGGTGTTAGAGAGAAACTTACTATAATGGTCGGAGGTGCACCGGTAAACGATGCTTTTGCTAACAGCATAGGTGCAGATATTTATACACCGGATGCTGCATCAGCTGCTGAAGCTGCTGTTGCTAAGGTCCTTGAATGGAACGCACAGGCATAAACTATTGCGTTGTTGACATATTTATGTTATATTGATTTTGTTAACCGAACGATGACGAACTGAAAGAGTGGGCTGGTCCCGCTCTTTCTTATTGTAGAGGAGTTTGTACAGTAATGCATTTGCAGGAAAAGGTAAAAGACTTGGTATTACCGGTTGTAGAAGATGCGGGGTGTGAACTGGTTGATGTTGAGTTTGTCGTTGAGAACAGAAGAAAAGTTTTAAGACTTCTTATTGATAAGTCTGAAGGAGTAGGAATAGACGATTGCACTGTGATCAGTCAGGCTGTAGAGCCGATCATAGATGATGCTGAGATCATGGATTCAGCATATGATCTTGAGGTCTCTTCTCCCGGGCTCGACAGACCGCTCATAACCGAAGAAGATCTTAATAGAAACAAAGGTAGACTTGTTGATATAATTTTGAAACTGCAGGAAAATGGAAGAAATTCATATCAGGGTTCACTGAAAGAATTCGATAATGAGAAAATCACGATCATTCTCGATGAACCATTTATAAAAGGAAGAAAACCTAGGACCAACGGTCAGACCAAAGCGATATTGAAAGAAGATATAAAGCTGATCAAAAGAGCGATACGTTTTTAGAAATAAGAGTAAGTAATAGAAGGATTGTTGAGAGGAGAAACAGAATCAAATGAATGAAGAGCTGTTGCAGGCGATCAGAGAGGTCGCAAAGGAACGTGGACTGGATCAGGAAGTTCTCTTTCAGTCTATCGAAGAGTCGCTGGTGTCGGCGTATAAGAGAGAATTCAACGCTAAGAATACTGAGAATATTCGTGGAGAGATCGACAGAGAAACCGGAGCTATGTTTATTGTCGTTGAACTTGAAGTAGTGGAGGAAGTTGATGATCCTTCAAGCCAGATGGCTCTTGAAGTAGCAAGATCGATCAGCGAGGATTTTGAAGTTGGTGATATTCTTGAAAGCAGGATCTCAACAGAAAAGATGGGTAGACTGGCTGCGTTGGCTGCAAGAAATGCTATTAGTCAGAAGATGAATTCGGCTGAAAAGGAGAGGATCCAAAACGAGTTCATGAATCGTATCGGTGAGATCGCTACAGGTATTATTCAAAGGAAAGACAGAAGAGATGTTTTCGTAGACATCGGACGTGCTGAAGCAGTTCTTGCAACGAATGAACAGATGAAAACAGATAGTTATGATTTTAACCGAAGGATGAAGTTCCTTATTTTGAAGGTTGATGAGAAGAAGGGCAGGCCTGTGATATATGTCTCAAGAAGTCATCCGCACCTTGTCAAGAAGCTTTTTGAGAGTGAAGTGCCGGAAATAGCTGACGGTATTGTCGAAATAGTTGCTATTGCACGTGAAGCCGGTTCGAGAAGTAAGATCGCAGTAGCTTCAAGAGATGAAAATGTTGATCCGGTAGGGTCTTGTGTAGGTCAGAAAGGTTTAAGAGTACAAGCTGTTATGGATGAACTCAGAAATGAGAAAGTCGATATCATACCATGGAGCAGTGATCCTGAGATTTTCATAAGTAATGCGATGAGTCCCGCCAAAGTCATTCGTGTTGACGTTAATGAAGATGAACGTTCTGCCAGAGTAATAGTTCCGGATCATCAGCTTTCTTTAGCGATCGGCAGAGAAGGACAGAATGTCAGACTCGCAGCCAGACTTACCGGTTGGAAAATCGATATCAAGAGTGAATCACAATTCCGTGAATTGATAGAATCTGAAATAATGCAGAAATTTACTAAGGCGGTAGAATCAGTTGTGAGCAGCGAAGAGTCACAGGAAGAGCAGACTGACTGAAATGAAAGAAAAGAAGATCCCGCAAAGGATGTGTATTGGATGCGGTCAGATGATGGATAAGAAATCTATGTTAAGAGTAGTTTGTACTCCTGATGAGGTCGTTATGCTTGATCCGGGAGGTAGAGCAAACGGACGCGGAGCATATCTGTGTGGGAATTCTGATTGTCTTAAGAATGCAAGAAAGTCCCGTAAACTTGAAAGAGCACTAAAACATCAGATCAATGAAGATGTCTGGGTTGAAATCAATAAAAGTTTTTCGGGAGGATGATCGATGGATGACGGAACTGTCAGAAAATATAACAGGATCTGGGGAATGACCGGACTTGCAGCTAAGGCCGGTAAGATAGCGGCCGGAGCAAGAGCATGTGAAGAAGCTGTCAGGACAGGGAGAATCTTTCTGGTTATGATTGCAGAGGATGCTGCAAATAATACAACAGAAGGAATTGAGAAACTGTGTATAAGAAATGATGTGCCCTATATGGTGATTGGTAAGATAGAAACATTTGGAGATCATGTTGGCAGATCGGGGATCGCAGTTCTGGGAATAACTGACACTAAACTGGCTGACAGGATAAAGCAGATATATGACCTAAAAGATTGAATTTATGATAATATGATTTATTGCACAAGGAATGTTTGGAGGATTGATTTTTGATGGCTAATAAAAAGGACGAGATAGCTGAACACATTAAGGCACAGGAAACACTGCCGAGCGGTGAGGTAACTCCTACACCTACTGTCAAGGGATCTGTGATAACAATGAAAGGAGTATCCGGAAAGGATATTACGAGTTCGGTCGTCATTGTAAAGAAAGCAAAGCCTAAGCCTGTTGCTGAGGAAGAAAAGACCTTGCCTGAAGACAGACATGATCCGATATCTGCCGAGGAGATCAAGCCTGTTGCTGAGCCTGTAAAGGAAAATGCAGCCGAAGCTTTGATCGAGACTTCTGATGAGACTGTTGTGCAGAAGGTAAATGGGCATGCTGAAGATAATGTTCGGAAAACGGCAGACAAGCCTGTAATTGAGGTCAAAGAAATCAACCCGGCAATCGAAGAGAAAGCCGAAAAGCGGTCAGCTGAGAAAGTGACAGAACCTGAGGATCGATCAATTCCGGAAAGTGAACCGGCTGATACGGATGAGAAAACAGATATCAAAGTGCAGCAGCCCGGTCGTGGAGGATTTGTTGAACAACGTGACAGGCGGCAGGGAGGTGCATATACGCCCGGTCAGAGAATACAGACCGGTAACTATACTCCCGGACCGGCAAGACCCCAGAACGGGCAGAGACCACAGACTTCACCAAGACCTCAGAATAGTGGGAGCGGATTCAGACCTCAGAGTCAAGGACAGGGGTATACAAGACCTCAGGGCGGACAGGGACAAGGGTATGCAAGGCCTCAGGGCGGACAGGGACAAGGGTATACAAGACCTCAGGGCGGACAAGGAAGACCGTTCGGAACTGCAGGAAGACCTCCGGAGCGTCGCACACCGGCTATTGATGAACCTGAAGTTATTTTCAAAGACCCTTCTAAAAACAGCTTTGTTCAACGTGAAGTTTATGATAAAAATAAGAATTCTGTCGACAAGAAAGATAACAAAGTTTCTGCTGCAACCAAGCCGAATCAAGGAATAAGGGACAAGCATAATAAACTCAAGAAACAGACTTCGATCTTGCCTACAGGTAAGGTTTCTCAGGTTCTTCAGGATGATTCAGTCTTTGATAGTCTGATTTCTGATACAGGCGGGAAATCACGGTTTAAACGAAATAGCAAGCACCGCGGACAGCAGTCACAGCAGGTAAAGACAGTGCTGACACATGTTGTTTTGCCGGAAGTGTTGACTGTGAAAGAACTTTCTGAAGCTATAAAGAAGACATCAGGTGAAGTTATTAAGAAACTTATGAAATTCGGTGTAATGGCTACACTGAATCAGGAAGTTGATTTTGATACAGCATCGATCATACTTGAGGAATTCAATATCACAGCAGAGAAAGCTGTTGTGGTGACAGAGGAAGATATTTTGTTTGATGATAGTGAAGATAAGGAAGAAGACCTGATCACAAGGCCACCTGTAGTAGTTGTTATGGGACATGTTGATCATGGGAAAACGTCTCTGCTTGATAAGATTAGATCTGCGTCAGTTGTTACCGGTGAGGCAGGCGGTATAACGCAGCATATAGGTGCTTATACTGTCAGACTTAAGGACAGGAACATTACTTTTCTTGATACCCCCGGTCATGAAGCTTTTACGACGATGAGAGCGAGAGGTGCTCAGGTGACTGATATCGCAATTCTGGTCGTAGCAGCTGATGACGGTGTTATGCCTCAGACAATAGAAGCTATCAACCATGCGAAGGCTGCTGATGTTAAGATCATAGTAGCTATAAACAAAATCGATAAACCCGGTGCTAATCCGGATAGAGTAAAGCAGGAACTTACTGAATATGGACTTGTTACAGAGGAATGGGGCGGAGATAATATAATGGTATCCGTGTCAGCTCTGACCGGAGAGAACATTGACGAACTTCTTGAAATGGTGCTTCTGACAGCAGATATTATGGACCTTAAGAGCAACCCTGACAAACAAGCAAAGGGTACTGTCATTGAGGCGAAACTTGATAAGAGTCGTGGTCCGATAGCCACTGTTCTTGTTCAGAGAGGGACCTTAAAGACAGGGGATACTCTTGTTACCGGTTCTATCATAGGAAGAGTAAGAGCAATGCTTGATGATAAAGGTGAAAGAGTAAATACAGCAGGACCTTCTGTTCCTGTTGAAATAACAGGTCTGCCGGATGTTCCTGATGCCGGAGAAATATTCTATGCCGTCGAAGATGAAAAGGTCGCTAAGTCTCTTGCAGAGAGAAGAAGAGTTCAGGAAAGAGAACAACAACTAAAAGCAAGTTCCAGAATGTCGTTGGATACACTGTTCCTTCAGATGGCTGAAGGTGTTGTTAAAGAACTTAATCTGATCGTTAAGGCTGATGTGCAAGGAAGTGTAGAAGCCGTTACTCAGTCTTTGCAGAAACTTACAACTAACGAAGTCAGAGTTAATGTTATACATGGTGCTGTTGGTACTGTTACCGAGTCGGATCTTAGGCTCGCTGAGGTATCTAATGCCATCGTTATAGGATTTAATGTTCGTCCGACAGCCAATGTTGCGGAAATGGCAACTGATCTCGGGATAGATATAAGACTATACAGGATAATTTATCAGGCTATAGAAGAAATCGAAGCAGCTATGAAAGGGTTGCTTGATAAGAAGTATAAGGAAGCTGTACTTGGACATGTAGAAATACGTCAGGTGTTCAAGGTAAGCGGAGTTGGAAGTATAGGCGGTGGTTATGTTACAGATGGTAAAATCATAAGAAGTTGTCAGATAAGACTATTGCGTGATGGTGTTATAGTACATGAAGGAAAGCTTGCTTCGTTGAAAAGATTCAAAGATGATGTTCGCGAAGTAGCTTCAGGATATGAGTGCGGGTTATCCGTTGATAAATTTAATGACATCAAAGAAGGCGATGTAATCGAAGCCTTTGAGATGCAGGAGATACCACAGGAGTGATACCGGCAGTAGTTTATGTTATTGATAGGAGAAGCATATGGAAAGATCAGAAAGAGTTGCAGAAGAGGTCAGAAACATCGTCGCGGATGTTATAAGAAACGATATCAGAGACCCAAGACTTCCTGCGATAGTATCGATAACATATGTGAAAGTTACACGTGATTTTTCACATGCAAATATTTATTACAGTGTTTACGGTACAGATAAAGAAAAGAGTGACTGCGCTGATGCTCTTGCGAGCGCCGGATCATACATCAGACGCGAGATAGCAGGAAGGATCAAACTCAGGATAGTTCCCGAACTTCATTTTATACCTGATGATTCAATTGAACGAGGCATACGTATCTCTAAATTGATAGACGATACGTTAAAGAAGGATATGGAGAAGGACTTCGGTGACAACAAGGAAGATTGAGCTTGAAAAGATTGCTCTTCGGACACTTAAGGCTGAAAGAATAGCAGTATTTCCTCACACAGGTGCTGACGGAGATTGTCTTGGAGCCGGATCAGCTTTGAGAGAAGCTTTGACTTCTGTGGGTGTATATGCCACAGTAGTAGTTGATGCACCTGTTGTATCCAGGTACAAGTTTCTTCCGTTTTCCGATGAAGCTGTTGTTTATAACGAAGATGATCCTCAGGGGTTCATGAGATCTGTTGTTGGCAGTGATACGGCAGATCTGGCCATATTGGTTGACTGTTCGATACCTGAAAGGATAGGAAACTGCTCAGTTTTATTAGATGTGTGTGATGAGAGAGCCGTTATAGACCACCACTTCAGCGAAACTTGCTCTGTGAAGTTTTGCTGTATCGATGATCAAGCGTCATCTACCGGTGAACTCATATTCGATTTTATTGAATCGCTTGAGGTACTGACAGGTAAGAAAATCTTCAGCAGGAGCATAGCTGTCAATATTCTGGCAGCGATCTATTTTGACACCGGCGGATTGAGGTACTCAAATACGACAAGTAAAGCTTTTGATATATGCGGAAGATTGTTCAGAGAATTTTCTCCTGACCTCAGAGAAATAGTCTATAACATTTTTGAAAAAACATCGAAATCAAAGATCTGTATTCAGTCGAAAGCGTTTTCGCTGATTGAGTATTACGAAAATTCCAGAATCGCAGTATGCAAACTGACAGGTCCGATGATCAGCGAATGCGGAGCTGATGACGATGATATGGACGGGATCTGTACGTCTATTAAGAATGTTGAAGGTGTTGAAGTAGCATTTGTCCTGAGAGAACGAAACGAAAATGAAGTAAGAGGCAACATACGTAGTTCGGAGTTGTTTGATGCATCAAAATTAGCTTCTTCATTTGGAGGCGGTGGACACAGAAGAGCTGCCGGGTTTACTGTGACGAATATGAGTATCGAGGAAATCGGAAGAATCATCGTGACTATGAGCATAGAAAAGATAAGATCGGGTCAGGACGGAAGTAAGTGAATAGTATTAATCCCACAGGTGGCATCGTCAACATATATAAGCCTGAAAATATGACCTCTTTTGCTGTTGTTATGGCTGCGCGAAAAGCGTTCCGAACGCGGAAAGTTGGTCATATCGGCACATTGGATCCTTTTGCCAAAGGTGTTCTCCCGGTTTGTATTGGGAAAGCAACAGGTGTTGCCAGGTATATGGATGAATATGATAAAACATACAGAGTGATTATTGTGTTCGGAGAACGAACAGATACACAGGACAGGACCGGGACTGTGATATCAAGGAATTATCCTTCTTCATCAGATTTAAGAAGATTGCGTGAAACTGATTTTGCGGAACTTCGGTCTGCACTTGAAGATATACAAGGTGAAAGTTATCAGCTGACTCCTATGTATTCGGCGAGGAAAGTTAATGGAACACCATTGTATAAGCTTGCAAGAAATGGCATAGAGGTGGAAAGAGAGAGGAAGAAAATCAACATATTTTCTGCCGATATGATCGATGCTGCAGCTGATGACAACGGCTTCAGAGCTACAGTAGATATAAGATGCTCCAAAGGAACATATATACGTACTATTTGTGATGATCTGGGTATCAAGTTATCTTTCTATGCTTATGCTAAGGAGCTTACCCGTCTTGCTTCAGGTCCTTTTAATGTTGAAGAAACGGTCAGCCTTGATGAGTTAGCGTCAGGATCTGACCTTTATTCACTTTTTGGAGTTGCTAAGGGGTTTTATAGTACAGATCATGCTTTAACAGGGATGGGACGTGTTTCTTTGGATGCAGAACGTGTGAAGAAACTTATGCAAGGGCAGTCGGTCATCATTCCTGATATGAGTGTCGAACCCAGATTGTCTGTTTATATGAGTTCCGGACAATGGGTTGGTGTGGCCAAATCAATTGATGAAAGCAGATTTGAATACAGAGCCGAAAGGATTTTTGCTGATGTTGAATAAAGATATTAGCAGAGGTATAGGTTTAGGTGTTTTCGATGGATGTCACATCGGACATGCTGAATTGATTCTGGCGCTCGTTTCGAAGAGTGCTTATCTTGATCTGGTTCCTGCGGTTTATACTTTCAGAAATCATCCTTCTTATGTTACAGGTGATACGGGACGTATATCTGATGGTATCCTGACAGATGATGCAGAACGTGACAGACTCCTGAAAGAAAAGGGTGTTGCTGATGTTATTTATCAGGATTTCACGGAAACCTTCTCGAGTCTGGAGCCTGAAGAGTTTCTGAATGACTATATAGCAACCGGATGTAATGCTAAACTTGTAGTTGTGGGATATAATTTCAGATTCGGAAGAGACAGAAAAGGTGATGTTCAAATGCTATCCGAGTGGGGAATGCATAATGGTATAGAAATAATTATCGTTAAGCCGGTAATGTACAGGGGCGAACCTGTTTCAAGTTCTGCTATCCGTAAACTTATAAGAACCGGAGATCTCAGATACGCCAACGGAATGCTTGGCAGATCTTACAGATTATCCGGTGAAGTCATACAGGGACAGAGACTTGGGACGAAATTAGGATTTCCTACAGCTAACTTCTATCCGGCCGATAATATGTGTCTTCCTGCTAACGGCGTTTATGTTACAAGATTGTTTGTGAATGGAAAATGTTATGATTCGGTGACGAATATCGGAAACAGACCAAGCGTTCCCGGGCGGACTGAGCAGCCTGTTGTAGAAACTATGATACTTGAAGGTGACATTGACCTGTATGGCAGGAAAATCGATGTTGAATTTATGTGCAAACTCAGAGATGAGATGCAATTTGAAAGCCTTGATCTCTTGAAAGATTCTGTAAGTAAGGATGTAGCCAGAGCAACCGAATATCATGCCGATTCTGAAGATATTCGTGTGCTGGGGATTAGGGACAATATCAAGTTGTCCGGGATACATTCGAGACGATTCGCGACTAATATATTGAGTATATCCATAATTTTACCGGCAGATAAAGAGCGTGTATCAGAATATAAGTTGCTTTCCAGGGTTTTGACTGCTACATCGGGTAAATATCCATCCAGAAATCTTCTCATCAACAAGATGAATTCTCTTTACGGAGCTGTGATCAATTGCTCGACATCTAAATCCGGAGATGCTCTTACGATAGAGTTCACGGCGGATGCTCTCCACTGCTGGGATGATGATACTTATTCGTTCAAGGATGCTGCGGATCTTCTGTTTGATATGATCAGCTTTCCTGATCTTGATGAAAACGATTGTTTCAAAGAAGAGATCGTAGAAGCAGAAAAAAAAGGACTCATATCTGAAATACGGTCAAGAGAAAATGATAAACTGAAATACTCTCTTGACAAGGCGATGGCAGAATACGCAGGAGACAGTGTTTTTGCAGTAAGAGCATTTGGAGATGTATCTGTTTTAGAAGGTCTTGACGGTGAAAGACTCAAGAGAGCATACGACAGGATGATAACAAGCGGATATGTTTATGCCGGAATAGCTGGCAGATTTGACAGGAAGATTTCAGACCATGTTTTGGATAGATTAGCTGATATATTCAGAGCAAATGAGCCTGAGAGGCGCATTGTGCCGGGTGTTTTTCCGGGATATTTTTACAGGAATTCTGATCCTGCGGATAAATCTGAAATTCGCGATGTTGAACAAACTAAGATCTGCCTGGTTTTAGAGAATACTGTCGGGAATGTATCATATCGAAATATGGGGATAACTCTGATGAATGAAATTCTGGGTGGCGATGTGGACTCGCTGCTTTTTCGGACTGTCAGAGAGGAGCTGGGGCTCGCATATAGCGTTTTTTCCTTCAGTGTTCCGCAGATGAACGCTTTGATAATGCTTGCAGGTGTTGCAGGTGAAAATTCTGAGACTGCAGTGACGGCAATGAAGGAACAGCTTTCCAGGATCCGGAGAGGTGATTATGATGATTCGATTATGATCAGTGCTAAAACCTCTCTGAGGAGCATGCTCGTTCAATCATCAGACAACCTTCGTGATATGATGAACAATTGGTCAGCATCGGAGATGCGTGGCAGTTATACCAGAGTGGAAGATTTGATCGATGAGATCGAAAGGATCGGTAAGGATGATTTATGCAGGATAGCGGCGTGGTACAAACCTGCGGTTTCTTTCATAGTAACCGGGAAGACACGGAAAAGTCGGATAAAACAACAGGGTTGAGGCTTTTAAAGACCAGACATGAGTCAGGTCTTCGCGTCAATATACTGCCTAAGAGCGGGTTTACTAAAAAATTCGCAGGCATATATATACCCTTTGGTTCAGTCAACACCGTGGTAAGGTACAATGGCAGGTCTGTAAGGTTGCCTGCAGGGACCGCTCATTATATGGAGCATTGTGTTTTTTCTAAAGATGAGGGCGGGGGACTTCTTTCGAGATTGTCAGCAATGGGAGCAAATGCCAATGCTTTTACTTCTTTTGATTCGACGATGTACTATTTTTCTTCATCAGAGAACTTCAGGGAGATACTTGATGTATACGCCAGGGCGGTAATGTCTCCATATCTTGGACAGGACAGGATCGAATCTGAACGAGAGATCATTATTCAAGAGCTTGGGATGTATAAGGATAATGCTGATAATAGCGCTTTCAATGAACTTACGGCAAATATGTATTCACGTCATCCGGTAAGGTATGATATCGGAGGTACTCCTGATTCGGTAAGACGTATCAGACCTGTTCATCTTGAAGCTGTGAAGTGTACTTGCTATTTTCCGCCTTCAGCTGTGCTTACGATCTGTGGAGATGTTGATTTGGCTGATGTACCTGATCTTTCTGAATACTCTGTTCAGAATAAAACGATCGATGAAACTGCAGTAAATGATCTTCATTTCGGCACTGTCAATGAGCCTTTGTCTGTTTTGAAGAGAGAAAGCAGAATGTATATGGATGTTGCGGTAGGATCATTTCTGCTTGGATTTAAAAATCAACAAACAGCAAAGCTGGATGCTATGACACGGAGCGAATTTTTACGGTATAAAAAGAGATCCGAACTCCTGCTCGATACATTACTCGGTGAAGCTTCTGATGCTTTTGAGTACCTCTTTAAGAGGGGGTTGATAAATGATTCTTTTGGCGTTTCTGCCGTGTATTTGAATGGTGCTTCATTTATTATGATAGGCGGAGAATCAAATGACCCCGAGTCTGCTTGCTATGAGGTGCGAAAGATTTTAAATGAAAAACTTATCGAGGGACCTGACGACAGATCAAGAAATGATTTTGATTTAAAAGTTAAAATGAGCACAGGTGATTTTGTCAGAAGTCTGGATCATGTCGATAGTCTTGGTATGATGCAGTCCAGGATGTCTGTTTATGATCTTGATGTTTTTGAATACTTTGGGATATATGATAATATGGATATTGATGAAGCGTTCAATGATCTCCGATCGGCAGTAAGTGATGAAGCTTCTTCAGAAGTTTATGTTTTCAGAAAGAAGAGGTGATCAGTACGGATACTAATTTTATAGTTAGCTTTCCCGGTCTGGGAATAAATGATGTTACGATCAACAGAGTAGCATTCACTTTATTTGGTGTTGAAGTCTATTGGTACGGACTGTTGATCGCTTCAGCGGTGATACTCGGATTGCTGCTTGCTTACAGATCCGCTCCTAAATACGGTATCAAATCTGATCATGTTCTGGATACAATGATCGGTATAGTTCCTGCTATGATAATTTTCGCACGTATCTATTATGTGATTTTTGAGTGGGACGAATTCAGAGACAGGCCTCTGAGCGTATTTAATCTGCGGACAGGAGGACTCGGCTTTTACGGAGGAGTAATCGGCGGTATCATTGCAATCTTAATTGTAACCGGAATAAGGAAAATAAGCCTTAGCAGGATGATGGATCTATTATGCGTTTATGTACCTCTGGGACAAGGGATCGGAAGATGGGGGAATTTCTTTAATCAGGAGGCATTCGGTTACAACACTGACTTACCATGGGGAATGAAGAGTGATGGTACATATGATTATCTCCTTAGGACAGGAATAGGGGATCCGAATCTTCCCGTACATCCGACTTTTCTTTATGAATTTTTAGCAAATATGCTGATTTTCGCTGCATTGCTATTTATTAGGAGAAAGTCCGTCAGACCATATGTTACAACGGCATGGTATTTGCTGTTATATGGTATTGTAAGATTTTTCGTTGAAAGTCTGAGAACTGATTCGCTTTATATCCTGAATACAGGGCTAAGAGCTTCTATGGTGCTTTCCGCTGTGATGGTCCTGGTGTCGGCGGGTTATATCATTTTCATGCAGACAAGGCCTGTAGTGCCCGGAAAAGCGGGGAGAGTTGAAATTGACGGACCGCCGAAAGAATAAAACCAGATCAAGGCTGGATCTTTATTTTTCTGTTTTAGATTACTGGATATTGGTTCCGGTTCTTCTTGTTGCTACGATAGGACTATTTGTTCTGAATCGGGTTTTATCTTCCGGATATGACGGAAACGGTCATACGATGTTCATAAAACAAGCCGGAGCAGTTATGTCAGGTGTCATGATAGCGATGATCCTTGGTGCACTCGAAACTCCGTTTCTTAAGATAATTGCGTTCATTGTTTATGGGAGCAGTGTTTTATTGCTTGTTTTCGTTCTTGTTGACAGCTATTCTCTTGTTGAAACTACGGGAGCTGACAGCTGGCTGAGAATTCCATTGATAGGTTCTTTTCAACCTTCTGAACTGGCAAAAGTTGGTATGATAATGCTTTCCTCATATTTTCTTGCAGACATTAAAAGCGGGAAAATTTCTAAGATAAGAGGACTGCTGATCGTTGGAGCGATATTTGCAATTCCACTTGAATTGATCAGAAGACAGCCGGATCTGGGTACGATCCTGGTGATCATGTTTATTCTGTTCAGCATGCTTTATGTCTACGGACTGCCATACAAATATATATTGCTTGCCTCTAGCGGAGGGATAGCCCTGCTTCCGGTCGTTTGGGCTTTTATTCTAAAACCACATCAGAAGAACAGGATCCTTACTTTTCTGTATCCGGGGTTTAGTCCTTCGCAGGCTTTTCATATCGAGCAGGCTAAAATAGCTATCAGAGCAGGTGGTATTACAGGATCAAACCTGGATAATACGATAACAGTCCCGGTAAAAGAATCAGATTTCATATATACTGCTGTAGCTGAACAATTGGGCTTTATAGGGACCACTGTGCTTGTATTACTTATTTTTACTTATATCGTGAGGAGCCTTATCCTGTCATCAGGAACAACTGATCCTGCTCTCAAGTATATGTCTGCAGGGATCGCAGTTATGTTCGGTATCCATTCTGTTGAGAATCTGGGGATGTGTGTCGGGATCATGCCAATAACCGGAATACCTCTGCCTTTTGTGAGTTTGGGTGGTAGCTCGATGATAGTTAATTTCTTCGCTTTAGGTATATTGCTATGTATTTCTATTGAACAGAATATGACCAGAAAACTGGGTTCTCTTGAATTTCTGGATTGAGGCGAGATTAAATTCTTAGAAAAATGTGCTAAATGTAGATTTTACTAATGTTTATAACAAACAGTATAGTTTGATTATCAAAGAATATAGCTTGACATTCAAAATAAAAAAGCCTAAAATATTCATGTTGATTGCATAATTATATGACAGGATGCGTAATATGAGTTTTAGAATACTTGGAACAGGCTCAGTTGTACCGGATAGAAGTTTATCAAATAACGATCTTGCTGGTATGGTCGATACTTCAGATGAATGGATCGTGAGCAGGACAGGAATATCTTCAAGAAGGATATCATCCGGAGAAACGATGACAGATCTGTGTGTGAAGTCATCTTTGCTTGCTTTGGAAAATGCTGAGGTATCACCTGATGAACTCGATCTTATAATCTGTGCAACTATCTGCGGTGACTACATAACTCCGTCACAAGCGTCTCTGATCCAAAGTGAGATCGGTGCAACATGCCCTGCGTTTGATGTCAACGCTGCATGCTCCGGATTTATTTATGCATTGGATACGGCATCTGCTTATTTATCTTCCGGTAAAGCTTCCAAAATACTGGTGGTAGCATACGATTCTTTGTCAAAATTCGTAGATTGGACAGACAGGAATACCTGTGTGCTTTTCGGGGACGGAGGAGGAGCTGTGGTTCTTGATAAGGGCGATGACCTTCTTGGCATCAATCTGACATCTGAGGGGAATGCTGAAATACTGAACATTCCCTGCCACAATGAGAGTCCGTTCGGAAGTGAAACTGTTACAAGACAATTTCTGCAGATGAACGGACAGGAAGTGTTTAAATTTGCTGTGAGCCGTATAGTTACTGAAATGAAAAAACTGATCCAAAACTGCAAAGTGTCAGCAGATGAAATAGATTACGTACTTCTGCATCAGGCAAATATTCGGATAATAAACGCAGCAAGACAGAGACTGGGGATGCCTGAGGGTAAATTCATGTCAAATCTTGCCAGATATGGCAATACATCCGCAGGAAGTATACCGGTGCTTCTCGATGAGTTGAACAGGAACGGTACTTTGAGAAAGGGACAGATCCTGGCGTTGATCGCTTTCGGCGGAGGTCTTACAACAGGTGCATGTCTGCTAAGATGGGATCCTGCAAAATAAACAATGATAAGAAAATTTTCGGAGGATGATTTATGATCAAAACAGAACTATGCGCTCTTCTCGGTATTGAATATCCTGTAATACAAGGAGGTATGGCCTGGGTGGCAGACGCATGTCTCGCAGCCGCTGTAAGCAA
This sequence comes from Eubacteriales bacterium, assembly GCA_028708525.1. Taxonomy (GTDB): domain Bacteria; phylum Bacillota; class Clostridia; order Saccharofermentanales; family UBA5734; genus JAQVYV01. The sequence continues at coordinate 1,111 of JAQVYV010000027.1, read as the reverse complement.
TGCCGGTGGTTTGGGGCTGATTGCAGGTATGAGCAGCAATGGTGAACAATTGAGAGCTGAGATAAGAAAAGCAAAAGAACTCACAAACAAGCCTTTTGGAGTAAATATAATGCTGATGAGCCCGTTCACTGATGAAGTAGCCAAGGTGGTCATCGAAGAAAAAGTCAAGGTAATAACCACAGGTGCAGGAAATCCTGGTAAATATATGCCTGAGTGGGTCAAAGCGGGGATCAAAGTGATCCCGGTAGTCCCTTCGGTCGCTTTCGCGAAAAGAGTTGCTTCGGCAGGTGCGGTCGCAGTGGTTGCTGAAGGGACTGAAGCCGGTGGTCACATAGGGGAGCTGACGACCATGGTGCTTGTACCTCAGATAACCGATGCTGTTGATATACCTGTGGTAGCCGCAGGAGGAATAGCTGATGGCAGAGGGTTTGCCGCAGCGCTTATGCTTGGAGCGCAGGGGGTCCAGATGGGAACAAGATTTGTGGTAGCAGATGAGTGCAGAGCACATATAAATTATAAAGAACGTGTGATAAAGGCTAAGGATAGAGATACTATCGTTACAGGAAGAAGAACAGGACATCCTGTAAGATCTCTCAACAGTTCTTTTTCAAAGGAATTTCTAAAGTGCGAAAAGGATGAAGGGTACTCTGTTGAGGCACTTGAAGCCTTAGGAATCGGTGCTTTGAGAATGGCTGTTATGGACGGAGATCCTGTGTGCGGATGTTTTATGGCAGGACAGAGCGCTGCGCTTGTTACGAAACAGCAGACTGCATCTGAAATCATTTCTGAGATCGTGAGTGAGGCTGAAATGCTTCTGAGAGAGAGTTCGAAATGGCTGGGTTAGGATTTGTTTTTGCCGGACAAGGCTCACAATATCCGGGAATGGGTGCCGACCTCTACAGTAACTTCACCTGTGTGCGTGAGGTTTTCGACATGGCTGAGTCTAAGAGACCCGGTATCAAAGAGATCTGCTTCCATGCAGGTAGTGAGATGCTGAACAGAACTGTTAATACACAACCTTGCCTTTTTCTTGTTGAAGTAGCTGTTGCTGCTGTTCTTGATGAGAATGGCATCAAAGCTGATTCCGCAGCCGGATTCTCAGCCGGAGAGA
>JAQVYV010000151.1 GCA_028708525.1 Eubacteriales bacterium | reverse complement strand
AACAGGCGAGAGCGTTTGGCCTTGGTGTGATGCTGACTACACAGAATCCCATGGATCTGGATTACAAAGGGATGGCTAATATGGGTACCTGGTCATAGGACGGTTGCAGACAGACAGGGACAGAGCAAGATTACTTGACGGACTTGAAGGAGCACTTAGTGCAGCCGGACAGTCTTTTGACAGATCTGAGATGGAACAGCTGCTTTCGCGGCTTGGGAAGAGGGTCTTCCTGATGAATAATGTGCATGATGAAGAAGCGGTACTGTTCGAGACAAGATGGTGTTTGTCTTATCTGCGCGGTCCTCTCATGAGAAATGAGATCCAGAGCCTTACCGCAACTGCTCCCGTATCCGCTCCGAAAGTTTCAGTAAAGGCAGCAACGCCTGCTTACAATGCTGCGCCGACTTTTGCCGTAACAGAAACATCCGTGAAATCTGCACCGGAGTTGCCTTTGAATGTTCTTCAGGCATATCTGCCGTACAGAGGAACAAGCGAAGGGATCGCATACAGGGCTTCTTTAACAGCTTTGACCGAAGTACATTTCAATGATCCGAAAAACGGGATATCCGATTCACTTAAGGAAATGCGATATACGCTTATAAAGAATGGCATGATACCTGTCGACTGGAACGACAGCGAAGTGATAGAGCTGTCTGCGGAAGATCTTGAAAACAGCGGAGCTGACGGAGCAGATTACCTGCCTGTTGATCCGGAGTGCCTTAAGAAGACAAATTACACGGCTTGGGAGAAAGAGCTGACGGATTTCCTTTTCAGGAATTCTGCGTTGTCACTGTTTAGAAACGATCACCTTAAGAAAACATCCAGACCCGGTGAATCGGAAAGAGATTTCAGGATAAGGCTGGATCAGGAATCGCGTGAAGAGAGAGATGAAGCGATAGATAAACTTCGCACCGCTTATGCGAAGAAAGTCGCAACGCTGGAGGAGAAGATCAGAAAGGCTGAGCAGGCCGTTCAGAGAGAAAAGGATCAGGCAAAGGACGCCGGATTCCAGACTGCTATATCACTAGGGTCAACTATTCTCGGAGCTTTGCTGGGTTCGAAGAAGATCAGCGCGACAAGCCTCAGCAAAGCAGCGACAACGGTCAAAGGTGTCAGCAGGTCTGTGAGACAGCAGGGTGATGTCGGAAGGTCGAAGGAAACGGTGGAAACCTATAAGGCTCAGCTGGATCAGCTGGAAGCGGATCTTCAGTCAGACATCGATGGGATCACAGAGAAACTTGAGTCTAAAACAGGCGATATCATAACGACCGATCTGCGACCGCTTAAAAGAGATTGTCTAGTTAAGGCAATGGCTTTGACATGGGAGCCGGTGAGGAAAAATCAGAGCGGTGGATATGAGCGGGCCTGGTGATAAGAGTCAAACGATAGATTTAGACATGGCGAAAATGTCATCATCGGTCAGTGCAGGGATGGATCCGCTGATATCCTTATATCCGAGTTTTATGTAGAAACTGTGCGCGGTGATGCTTGAGTAAAGTTTCAGCGTTCTGATGTTTCTTCCTCGGGTAACCTCTTCTGCAAAAGACATAAGAAGTTTTCCTATGCCCTGTCCCTGAAATCCGGGGTGCACGAATACAGTAGTTACGAGAGCGGTTCCGGGTTCTTGTTCGGCAAAAACTAAGGCAATACACCCTGCGATACGCTCGTTTTTCTCAGCAACTAAAAGCTCTTTGGTCGCTATCATGTCCGTGATATCGCTGCAGGAATGAGCTGCACAAAGGCGGGCGATCTCGTCCTCGCAATAGTCAGAACTGTTGCTTTGCTGCAAAGTCGCGATAATGAGGCTTGAAATGTCCTTAGAATCTGCTTCGGCAGCTTTTCTTATTTTTACTTCTTCTTTTATTTGCGTATCCATAGTCAGATTATAACACCCGAAATAATTTTTCTGATCGATATCTGCCTATAATATTGACAGAATCATGGTTTTTCCCTATAATTACAATATATTCATAGTATTCATATATGAAATAAGAGTTATAGTGTGAAGTTATGGTAATGAGATTAGAGATAAGGGGAGTACAGGCATGAGTAAAGTATATAGTAATGTTACAGAACTGATCGGCAGAACACCGATGATAGAACTGAAGAAATACGTTGAAAAGAACAAGCTTGAAGCGAGGATTTATGCCAAATTGGAGTACTATAATCCAGCAGGCAGCGTTAAGGACAGAATAGCTTTGTCGATGATAGAGGATGCTGAAAACAGAGGTTTACTGAAGCCGGGTTCGATTATAATAGAGCCTACCAGCGGAAACACAGGTATTGGGCTTGCTGCTGTGGCTGCAGCCCGGGGGTATGAGATAATTCTGACCATGCCTGAAACTATGAGTATTGAAAGAAGAAACCTTTTGAAGGCCTACGGTGCGAAGCTGGTACTTACAGAAGGTGCTGCGGGTATGAAAGGGGCGATCGCTAAGGCGCAGGAGTTGGCAGATGTTACTCCGGGTTCGTTCGTTCCGGCCCAGTTCGATAACCGCGCGAATCCTGCGGTCCATTTCAGGACGACAGGGCCTGAGATTTGGGAGGATATGGGTGGAAAAGTGGATGTGTTTGTTTCCGGAATAGGTACGGGAGGTACGATAAGCGGCGCAGGTGAGTTCTTAAGGGCACAGAATCCGAAAATCAGCGTTATCGCTGTTGAGCCTGAAGCGTCTCCTGTTTTATCCGGAGGTCAACCCGGGCCTCATAAGATCCAGGGGATAGGTGCAGGATTCGTTCCCAAGACGCTCAATACCGGGATCTATGATGAGATAATCAAGGTGAGCAATGAGGAGTCGTTTGAATCAGGTGCTGCATTCCCTAAGACAGAGGGCATTCTGATAGGCATATCATCGGCAGCTGCTCTGGTTGCGGCAACACGGATAGCGAAGCGTCCTGAGTTCAAGGGTGCGAATATTGTAGTGGTTTTTCCGGATAACGGTGAAAGATATCTTTCTACTCCGATGTATGGTGATTGAATGACGCATATTAAAGGGATCAGGTTAGGCGATACTCTGACGGAGAATAATATATTCCTTGCTCCTATGGCAGGAGGGTCTGACATAGCTTTCAGAAAGATATGCAGACGGTTCGGAGCAGGGATGGGTTTCACGGAGCTCTGTACGGCTAAAGGAATCAGATACAGGAAAAGCCTTGACAGGACCTATCGGTATCTTGAGATATGCGAAGAGGAGAAACCGGTTGCGATCCAGTTGTTTGGAAACGAGCCGGAGGATTTTACTGAGGCGATCCCTATCATTTTCGACAATGATGTTCTGGCAGGTTGCGCGGCGATCGATATCAATATGGGATGTCCCGTGAAGAAAGTGGTCAAGACCGGTGCGGGCAGTGCTTTGATGGGGGACATTAAAAGAGCGGAAAAGATCATAAAGGCTGCTGTGCTGGTTGCCCCCGTCCCCATCAGTGTTAAATTCAGGAAAGGGACAGATCCGGGCTCTGTTAATGCGGTTGAGTTCGCTAAAATGTGTGAGCAGGCGGGAGCATCTATGATCACCGTACATGGGCGGACTGCCGATCAGATGTATTCCGGTAAAGCTGACTGGGAGATCATAGCGCAGGTCAAAGGTAGTGTAGGCATTCCCGTGATCGGCAACGGCGATATCACCGGCAGAGAAAGCGCTGATAAAATGTTCGTGCATACAGGTGTTGACGGAATAATGGTAGGTAGGGCTGCGCTTGGTGATCCCTGGGTATTTGCTGAAATATTGGGTAATAACACGTCTGAACCTGATCTTGAAGGGATTGTCAGGATCATGCGCGGGCATCTTGAGGACAGTGTTGCTCATATGGGTGAGAGGGCGGCCGTAAAAGAGATGAGGAAGCATTTTGCTTGGTATATTAAAGGGCTTAAGGGTGTTGCCGGTATTAACGGGGTCAGGGACAGACTTCTGAGGAGTACATCATATACAGAAGCATCT
>JAQVYV010000150.1 GCA_028708525.1 Eubacteriales bacterium | reverse complement strand
AAATAACTCAAATATTTCCATATTTATCTCAAATAGAAAAAGAAATACTTAAAGTGATTTGAGTTAATTTTTAGTAAATCAATATTTTACCCGATCAAATCACCTTGTTCAAAGGAGTGATCCCATCCAATTGGGTCCTGATTTTCCGGCGTGTCATTTCCATGTCATATAAATTCTGCACGCGTAGCCAATAGCCCGGAGTCAAGCCAAAGTAAGTACACAACCGAAGATCTGTATCTGCTGTAACAGATCGCCTTTCCGCCACGATTTCACCGATACGCTGAGCAGGTACTCCTATATCCTTTGCCAGACGGTATTTTGTGATCCCAAGCGGAAGCAGAAACTCTTCACTGAGTAACTCGCCGGGAGTGACTGGGCTGATAATTTGGCTTTTCTTATTTCTGTTCATTGCTTTTCCTTTCTCTCAATGATAGTCACATATTTCAACATTCTCAGGTCCTTTAGCGGACCACTTGAAGCAGATTCGATACTGGTCATTGATCCGTATTGAATATTGGCCTGACCTATTTCCTTTAAGTTGCTCCAATCGGTTACCTGGTGGGATCCTTAGATCGTTCAAATTTCCGGCAACATTCAATTGTGTCAGTTTTCGCAGAGCAATGCGCTCAAACTGCCGATATTTTGCAACATGCTCATATCGAGCCAGTTTTTCTGTGTTATGATCTGCAAACGACTGTATCATGTGATTATAATAACGTAAAGCGATATTAACGTCAAGCGTTATTATCGTGAATCGGGAAGGGAAGTATCAACAGCCGGGAATAATATGATATAATCTCCTTGGGAATGAAGTTCTCCCTGGTTGAAAACACAGCCGAACCGCTTACCAAGCTGATGACTTCTGCGATCGATGATTTGCGGAAGTATCAGTTTTTTATATTCCGCACAGGGAGGATATTTATGCTGAACTTAGGGAGATCGCACTGATCGTTATTCTCACAAGAGCAGGACTTGCTTTGGATATAAATGATCTGAAGAAGGTAGGAAGACCTGCGATCCTGATGTGCTTCATCCCAGCAACACTTGAAATCGTTGCAACCACTATATTTGCCCCGATGTTTTTTCCTGTAACACATCTGGAAGCCGCGATCATGGGAACGGTTCTTGGTGCCGTATCTCCTGCTGTTGTTGTGCCGAAAATGCTTAAACTTATGGAAAACGGATATGGCAGGGCGAAAAGCATTCCGCAGCTTATCATGGCCGGTGCATCGGTCGACGACATATATGTGATCGTTCTCTTCACATCGTTCATGGGAATACACAGCGGGAACAGTTTTGACACTATCAGCCTGCTTCGTATACCTTTGGCTATTGTTGCCGGACTTGCAGCAGGTGTCATTACAGGGCTTATTTTGGTAAAAATATTCCGGAAGATCCACACGCGCGATACGGTCAAGATCCTTATCGTTCTGAGTGCGTCATTCCTGTTGGTCATGCTCGAAACTGCTGTAAGTGCCTATGTTCCTATGTCCGGACTTCTGGCGGTCATGGCGTTGGGCGGCACGATCCTTAAGCAATATGACATTCTTGCCAAGAGACTGTCAGGAAAATTTTCGAAGATATGGGTCGCAGCTGAACTTTTGCTTTTCGTTCTTGTTGGAGCAACAGTAGATATCAGTTATGCAGCCAAAGCAGGCATCATGGCCGGTATCCTTATACTTATAGCACTGTCAGTACGCATGCTCGGAGTATTCATCAGTCTTGTCAGAACGAAGCTTTCAGTGAAGGAACGCCTGTTCTGCGCTGTTGCTTATTTGCCCAAGGCTACCGTACAGGCTGCGATCGGGGGACTTCCCCTTGCGGCAGGAGTAGGGGCCGGTAACTAAGAGAGAAATCAGACAGCAGCTTGAGCATGTTTTTCTATCTGATCCTTTGATCGACAACAATTTTGCATATGCTTGTTCACTGTTGACCGGAGGTTTGCTGGGGCATCCTGTTCTTGAAGAGCCTAATAAGAATCTGTTGCTTCTTTGGCTTGAAGGAGACCGTGAGGCGCATTTGTCATCTGTACGCCGCCTTGGCCTCTCGCCTAACAGAATCAGCAGATACAATGCGCGACATATGCTTCGCTCACTCGTTGAGATCTGTAAAATGGCAGGGTATAAAGGTCTGGTCGTGTCGATCGACGATATGGAGATTTTAGTATCGAAAGACAATGCAGAAGATATACATTACACACGCATGAAACGAGAAGACTCCTATGAGAGCATACGAGAACTTATTGATGAGATAGACACATTGAGAAATATTATGTTTGTTTTTTCATTCGACCGTAAACTGATAGACGATGATATTAATGGATTGAAATCATATCAGGCATTATGGATGCGCATTCAGAATGAGGTGGAAAGCACCCATTTCAACCGCTTTACTGATATTGTAGACTTGGACCTGCTTATTGAAGAAGTATATACCCCCGAAATTCTGATGGAAATGTCATCCCGACTGGCTAAAGTGCTCAATCGTCTTGATACAGAAGCGGTTCCGATCGATTTGGACACTGCACAGTCACTTCACGCTAAATCCCAATATGGTAAAATTTCGCTTCCCAGACAAGTAAACCTTAGCACTTTACATGAAGGAGTTGAAAATCAATGGATTATGAAGCACAAAGAGTAATTGAGGCTTTACGATCAGGAATATCTTCAAGAGCTGTTGGTCAATATTTTTCATCGGCACGACCTGAAATAATGTCAAAGATATCACGTGCGATCGACAAAGTGAGTAGTAGCGCTGACTCCGGCGGAATGATAATTTCAGGGAAGTACGGAGAAGGTAAAACCCATTTGTTGAACACAGTTTATAACATGGCTCAGGATAATAATATGGTCGTCAGTATTATATCACTAAGCAAGGAAACCCCATTCGACAAGCTTTACCTTGTGTATAAAAAGCTGATGAGCAATACCTATCTCCCTAAAAGGATGCAGCCTGGATTTGATCATGTTCTGCAGAATATAACCCCGAACAGCAAAGAAGCCGGTGATATGGTTTTGTTCGCCGGTAAGCATCTTGAAACTGACAAGCTTTTTTATGTTCTCAGATCTTATCTGAATGTCGATGACGCTGATGATAAGTATTTGCTGAAGTCAGATATTGAAGGAGACTTTATCGGAACTTCGTATTTACGTCAGATCTATAAAAGGATTTTCTCCAAGCCTGTTAAATACACGATCCCATTCAGTAAAACTCGTCATACAATGGATTCCTTTACTATGATGAGCCATTTATTCAAGTTGCTGGGATATAATGGTTGGGTAATACTTTTTGATGAAGCAGAACTCATCGGACGCCTAAGTAAGAAGGGGCGACTGAATGCATATAGAAATATGGCACCATTTCTTATGCCGGGGGAATATTCACATTTAGAATCGACTTTTACTATGTTTGCGCTTGGATCGTCGTTTATGGAAGATGTGGTTGAATCAAAGCATGATCTTGAGAATCTTTCTGAAATATATGTGGACCGCGATACCCGAGAGCCGATAGAGAAAGTCCTGAAGCTTATCGCAGACGCTCCTCAGCTCCAACCACTGACCCGAAATGAGATCATTGCTATTCTGGAGAAAGTTAAAGAATTCCATGGCCGGGCATATGATTGGACACCTGATATCGATATGGATGATTTTCTGAAGTCGACCGAGTCACGCGGATATCTGTTAAGAACACGGATCAGGGCTTCTTTAGAATATCTTGATCAGATCTATCAATATGGGCATCCGGGAGAGATCAAAGTCAGAGAGCCGGACCAGCCCGGGATCAGCGAAGAGGATATTTTGCCTCTGGACGACTTCATCAGGATCGATGATCTATAATATATAAATGAATATCAGGAAGATAAAGGCAATCATTTATGCAGTAATGGCTGCAGTGTTCTATGCGGTAAATATGCCGTTATCAAAGCTGCTCCTGGCCAAAGTTGAACCGGCTTTTATGGCATCTTTCCTGTATTTCGGTGCAG
>JAQVYV010000026.1 GCA_028708525.1 Eubacteriales bacterium | reverse complement strand
AGATTTATGATCTTGCAACCAAGTTTTCTGCAAACTTCAACAGTATCATCTGTAGAACGATCATTTATTACCAGCGGCACGCAACTCTTACACACACCGGCTATTGCATCAATAAGCGGAGGTAAGTTCACAGCTTCATTATAAGCCGGTATGATAAGCAAAACTTTTGATTTACCTGTTATATCAGTCATCTTTTCGGCCCTATAACCTTTTCTCCCAGATTTTCGTATGCCTTGCTCTGTTCAATATGGTATACAGATATATTCTGATCATCATAGAAAAGTGATATTTCACCTCCGCTTTCCTTGTAATCCGATATCCATACACCCAAACGATCTTTTTCAGAGATCCTTCGCTCCCGTTGTTTTTCGAGTTCCTTCATAGTGAAATATGTCTCATAAATCTGTTTCTCATGGAAAATGAAAACATGAGGCACTTCGATCGGATTATCTCCGTCTTTTCCGGATATCAGTTCCTGAGAGCTGCCAACCGCTCCATCGAGAAAATTTCCCACCATGAGATGCCACCCTTTGCCGTAAGCAAGCGCATATCCTTCTTCCTGTGACACGATAAGCCATTCAGTCGGACGATATGAACCTGCTATTCTCAGATATTGTTCGATAAAGCTATTGTATTCCATCTTATACGGAATGATCGGTGCAGGACGTATGACAATAAACAATGTTATCACCAGTGAATACACAGAAGCCAGCCTTACATCATACCTGATCTGATTTCTTCTGAAAACAGAAGTGATACCCCAGAAACCGGCACCGGCAATGACAGGAGAAGCGATTGAAAAAAGCTCTCTGGCTCTTGCCTCGATGACAAGACTGCCGGTCACATACCCACCGAAATAGTAAAGCACGAAGCTTCCCGCTCCGAACAACGCCAGGAACAATAAAGCAGTCTTTCTGTCTTTCTCCTTAACTAAAGGCACAATGATCAGAACAAGCAAAATACAGCCCAACGCAATATAGTCGCTTATCCTAAGAGTAGGGAAAACCGGCACACTTCCGGAAGTATAAGCTGACACAGCAAATTCAGCGGATGCCGAATGAAGACTTTTCCCCATAGCAAACCCTACAGCAATCGGAATAAGAGCAGTAACAGCACTTATTAAAGCAGCTGCCACCGACTTTATAGCAACTCTTCTGAAAGCAGAAAGATCCGTCAGCAATATCGCAGCAGCAAGCAAAACGATTCCGTACATCGCATAAACGAAAGCCAGTGCATGAACCAGACCGATCACCATCAATGTCGCCCCGGCTGTTACAAGGTCCTTTCTCTCTCCGCTCTTAGCATATTTATAAAAGAAATATATGGCAGGCATTATAAAAAGAAACCCGAATTCCTGTGAATTTGAAGCAGCCTGTCTTTCCCACGAACCGGTGAAGGCGCTTCCGAACAATCCGTAAGCGATTGCTGCCAGGGCCCCGGAATATTTACATTTAAGAAGCCCTGAAACAGTAAAATATATACCCAGAGCAATCAGTGCAGATACTATCGGTCCGGTATATCGCAACACATATACAGGATCCAATCCGGAAAACTTTTGCAGAAAAGCCTGATAAATATAATAACCTTGCGGGTATATCCCGTCATGAAACAATATCCTGTTGTTTATGTATTTGATCCACGCCAAAGTAACGTATGCGTCTGACATAGCCGGTGCCGCATTTACAAAGGAATCATAGAGTCTTATGAAAAGCACGTAACCACCTGCAATAAAAGCTCCGGATATACCTGATATGAAACGTATTCCTGATCGGTCACCCGCCTCTTTAGCTTTCACTTTTTCTTTGACTTTTCTGAGCAACACACCCGGAAGATCAATGATACCTTCAGCATAATCAGAAAGCCAAGCTCTGATTTCTTTAAATGTTCTGTGTCTTAAATGCATAGGTTTTGCAAAATAATATTTACGAAGTATCATCGCCAGGAAAACGATCATAACTGAAATGAATTCAAACAATCTGGCAAATACAAGCAAATAACCGATCACGATAACAGCCAGCACCATTTTGGAAAAATAGACATAAAAACCTTCCCAAAAATCCTGAGCTCCCTGATCATTACTTGCGAACATGAACCTCGGAAGGATCATAAATATGACCAGAAAGGCCAGACAATATTGAATTAATGTCAGTATTGCGGATGGCACTGTAATATCCTCTTCATGTAGCTTTATACAGATAATAATCCAGTTTTTTCAGTACATGCAGCACACGAATAGTTCCGAGAATAAAGAAAAGCAGTGCAGCAACTGCCATTCCGACAACTGCATAGCTGTAATGGATCCATCTGCTGAGAACGAATCCAACAAGTATCGTGGTCAATAACGCAGGCATAATGCATCGATTCGCCATTTTCACCTGTGAAACACAGAAGAGTATTTCTGTATTCATAAGGCCCATTGCTACGAATGAATACCCGATCAGTGCAATGATAAATACGAAAAATGTTATTGGTGTTATCGTTATGTCAATGAAAGGGAAATATCCGTTTCTAAACAACATAAGAAGCAGATATATGAGTATACCGCTGATAATTGAGATCACAGCCATTATCCCAAGTCTTACCAGATACATTTTGCGGTATCTTCTATACATTTTATCCACTTCGTACATGTAGTAATCTTTCTGTGCTCCGGAAATACTTTCCATCATAGCCCTGATTATATATTCAACGAAACCCATGGGTATTATCAGGGTCAGGAGAGCAAAATCCAGTCCAAGCTCATATTCACCACGAAACCAGATTATGTAGGGCATATACACATCGCTCGTTGACCAGGCGATAACTCTGTCTGAGAACAGAAAAGCAAAATAGCTGAAACCATAGAGAAAATACTGCGAAACAGAGTTCAGTATGATGGTTTTGCGGGGAAGAGCAGGCTCATTACCGTCCTTTTTATTTTTTCTAGCCTGAACCAGAAATAACGCCAGAGCAATAAGTGCACCCAGCAAAGCTACTACAGCAAGCGATATAACTTGTGAAACGATAATATCTACTTTAAACACAAGAAAAAGCAACACTATAATACCGATACTCAGCACCATCAATCCGGAAAAAATGAGTTCTTTATCAAGGATATACATGATCGTGACTGAAAGCCAGATAGCGTTCAGAATAAAGTAATACAGAACTATCAGCGTCAACATCCTTATCGAGAAAATACCAAGAAAAAAATTCATGAGTATGAGTAACACAACGATCGATATGCTGAGATAATATCCTAAGCGCACAAAGAAGAATGTACTTAGTTTTGCCATTCCGTAATATCCCTGCTTGATGTATCCATAACCTTGTCTTGCGATAGCTTGTGTAAACCCACCGATCGTAAGAAAACTGAGTATTGTCCCGATCGCTATAGCTGTTGCTATCTCAGCGCTGAAATTCACATATGACCACAGAGAAAATCTGATAACAAGCATAGATATGACCGATATAGCCATTGGAAGTGCGAACACCGCACCCTTGAAAAAACTCTTCAGAAAAGCTATCGGATATTCTCTGTATACAATTTTCCTCATAGGGGTAAATGGTGCAAAAACAACACTATGCTGGATCATTTTCCAGACTTTCTTCGACATCTCGAAAACATTTTCAAATCCGAATGTTTCAAAAGCGCGTTTATCTGACCAGCCGTTCGATTCAAGGATCGCGGCTACCTCAAAATGATCAGATGGTTTCTCTCTGTTCAGGAGTATCTCATCTGTCACGTCCTGCAGATCCTGGGTAATTTTTCTTTCGGCTGCACTCATCCGGATAACGCTCCTCTCAGCTTTCAGGAGAATTTCATATCTACGATAAGATCAACAAGTTTCCCTTCTTCTTCGGCCTTCGAAATAACTTCCTCTGTTATGACTTCATCCTTTGCAATAATGAGTTTCCCGCTATCATCGAAAAGATTGTCTCCGGCAAACTTTCCGATTATAAAAGCGTGCTTTGAAGATACTTCATCTGTATCCGGTATTTCCTGCCCGGGTGCTGTCGTTCCGCTGTCCGTATCAATACTTTCAAGTACATCTTCCTCATCATCCCAGAAGCCTTCCACAACCTTAGGCTCCTCTGCGATCTCCTGTGTATTCTCTGCAAGTTTCTTTAGTTTCCTGTCTTTGAGTTCTCTGACAAGAAGCTCGATTTCATCATCCTGTAAACTTTCTTCAGTTTTCTCTTTTTCTATCTCTTCTATCTCTTCTATCTCTTCTATCTCTTCTATCTCTTCTATTTCTTCTATTTCTTCTGTTTCTTCCTTGATCTCTTCAATCTTCTCTTTTTCCGGAGGCTGATTCCAATTTATTTCCGCAGGTATGTCTTTCACCGGCACAGCAATAGAAACGGGTTTTGTACTATTCAATTCCTCTTCTATACTGCTAAGGATCTTCCTTGCTTTGTCCTTTTCTGATTCGATCTCTTGACTGATCCGTGAGATCTTCATTTTGTGTGCCTCTTTAAATGATATGATCCGATCATCGATCTCAGTCAACTCCTTCTGAAGCATATCATTGATAACAGACGAGACAGCCGGTATTTTATCGCCCAGAAATTCTTTAAAATCAGCATTTTCATTAAAACTGTTATTTAAAGATGCGATATCTGATCTGACATCATCAATATGCCGTTTCAATCTCCTGATTTCATGAAGCTTGCTGCTTTCAGCAATATTATCATTCTTCATACCGATTCCCTCATTTCCATCAAATCTTTTTCTAGCTTTGAAAGTTTCTCGCGAAGATCTGTAAGCCTTCGTTCATATACACCATATTCATCCGCACACGCCTTTTCGATCGTTTCGGCTTCCCGCTTTTTCATATAAATACGAGTCATGATCTTAGCATAAGCCGCTGCCAACGGTTCATATGCTTTCGGATCAGAGGCCGCTTTATCCGCTATCTCATCAAGAAGTGCTTCTCTTGCGATGCATATTTTATCCAATTCTTTTTTCAGCAAAAATATCTGCTGGTCATACAGTGCATCCAACTGCTCTCGCTCATCTCTAAATGAATCGTACTCCATACTTCAGTTCCCCCGTTTAAATGATCATGCTGATCTACCCGATCATGCTGATTTTGTCTCTTTTAACACTTTCTCAATATATTCGGCTCTGGCTCTTTCATTTTCTGCATCTTTTTCTGAACCTATCCTCATATATGCTTCACTTATCTTTGAAGCAAGTTCAGGAACATCCTCTGACGAAGGCTTCTCTTTGATAGCCTCTTTTAATAGTTTGATCCCTTCATTAACCTTTCCTATGTCTATCAGAGCATATGCTTTTTCAGAGAGCAACCTCTGTCTCTTGATCTTCTCACTCTCGAGATTGACTGCCTGATTTCTGTTCTTAAGTTCAGTATAACTCTCATAGTATTTGTTTACACTAAGATCAAGGTCGAAAAGTTCCAAAGCTCTTTCTCTTGCCATGCTACCGAGTTCATTGCGCTTTACTTCATTCAGAAGCAGATCCGTGACCGCTTCTGCGAGCATCACATGTTTTCTGGGAGGAACAAGTACCCCGCATCCTTCGAGAGCTTCAGTGATACCTCCGACATCCGTAGCTACAACAGCTTTACCAAGCATCATCGCTTCGACGACCGAATAAGGAAATGCTTCAGTTATACTCGAAAGTACTATGACATCACCACTGAGATAAGCCTTGGCAACATCATCCGTATTACCTTCGAAAATGAATACCCCTTCAAGACCTTTTTCAGAAACAAGCTCCTTGCACTCCTCATAATACTCCTGTACCGATACAGAACCGTATACATGGAAAGTTACATTGCCTATCTTCTCTTTAATGATCTCTGCAGATTTAATAAATGAAACCAAATCTTTTACAGGGTCAACTCTTGCTATCGAGACCACTCGCAGCGGTTCGTTTATATCTCTTTTCCGGTTTTTCCTTACTACAGGATCTGTTTTATCAGGGTCAAAATACTTTCTGTCAACTCCGTTATGTATAACTTTGATCTTTCTCGGCATTACTCCGAACTTGGTTTCCCATCTTGTATTGTAATGACACACAGGAGAAATCTGATCCGCATACGCATAATTCAGTTTTACGATAGACTTGATCATTCTGATGAAAAATGTATTAAGATAAGGATCATAACCCCTTTTGCTCAGAGACAAATATTGCTCTCTGAGGAAAACTCCGTGTTCAGTGAGAAGGTACGGCGTATTATAGAGCATTTTAGCAAGAACACAAGGAACACCACAGAAAGCTGCTGCTGCAGAATGCGATACATCAGTTTTCGGGATCGGTGTCGTCAGGATCGTAAAGAACCTGTAAAGCCATCCAAGACTTTGTATCATCGAAAACACAGTCGGTTGAGGAAGTTTGCAACCGGGGTCAGCTGCTTTCCGAAGTATGATTTCCTGGAAAGTATCCCAAATTATCTCAGATTTAAAAGTTTCCTTATAATCAAATTTTCTGAAATAATTGTACATATCAAGAAGAAGGTATCCCATCTGAACAGGATCTTTTTCATCAGAAACTATCTCAGAGACTATATCCTTAAATAGCGGGACAAAGTAATCGCTGATCATTTGAGTCGTGGTCTGACTTCTTGCTCTGAAGACCTGAGAAAAAGGTACTTTCAGGTGCTCAAAAGGCTCGTCCGTCCCCCAAAGAGGAACCTTCAGAAGCTGTTCTTCAGGGAGTTCGTACTTCTGATTGATATAAGGGTTCATTATTATACTGTAGACATAATAGTCTACATCATGAAGGTTCTTCACAAGACTGTCACACCATGTACTGACGCCGCCGGAACTATGCGGGTAAGTACCTTCGGTCGCAAGCATGACTTTGATTTTATTATCCTGATTTTCCATGCTGTCTCCAATCTCTTTCATTTTCTGAAAGAATCTGAACCGATTATATTGTTCCTGTCGATCATAATATCCATATTCTCAGTAATTACGACCTTTATACCTTTCCGGTTATTAACAAAGTATCCGTCGATGAAATCGGCTGTGATCGACTCATTGTCACTCAAAACCAGATGTCCGTTTCCATGAGGTCTGTCATCCTTGAACTCACCAACATATTTTCTGCCGTCATGCCAATAATAACTTCCAAGTCCTTCTTTCTTGTTATCTTTCAAATTTCCTATATATTTATCACCGTTGGAGATCGCGTAGATCCCACGTCCGTTCATTTTCCCGTTGTCATGCTCACCGACATATTTACTGCCATCCGCTGAAATACTTGTTCCGTGTTTCGTAAAATATGTCTCTCTGGTCTTTTCAAACACTTTGACCAGGTCGTTTCTGTCTTCAACAGACATTCTCTCTATCAGGTTACCGTAAATATCATATATCCGGGTTTCACCGATCAGTTTTCCGTAATCAAAATCACATACTACTCTTTTACCATTTTCCAGCAAAAATTTACCATTGCCGTGTCTTTCATTCTCTACCCATGATCCCTCATAACAGGTTCCGTCTTCCCAGTAATATTTTCCCTGTCCGTTCATCGCGTCATTATCGAATCTGCCCTCATATCTTCTGCCATCAGGCCATCTGTAAATTCCATACCCTTGTTTTATATCTTTATTGAATGTCCCGTCGTAACATTCACCATCGGGAAAGGTGTAAACACCTTTCCCGTGTTTGAATGTTCCTGAATATTCGCCATCGTAGACGCTTCCGTCAGGAAAAACAAAATTGCCTTTTCGTGTTATCAGATTCATCCTTCCCTCCTGAAGCGTTCGTTTTTCGATCAGTACGGATTGCCGGGCCAGACATCATCAACTGCACCATTTGAACTCTGTACAGCTTCGAAAAATGTCGTCATTGAGAAAACCTTACCCTGATACATGTTTCCGGTAAGCTCGCCTTCAAGGCAAACCTTTGAATCAAATAAAACTGTTCTTGCAAGTATATCCGATTGTGTATATGATCCGGGCACAGGAGCCATGTAATACCAGTATCCGTCAGAACCTTCTGCCCAGTTCGGGCCCAGATCGATCGTTACGTTGTCACTGGGAAGTTCCCAATTTGCTTCTGTTTCATTTACTATCTCGAGCGCTTCACCTGAAACAGATATCTGATTAGTATAATGCCATATGGCATTCTGAATATCATCAGAATTGTAACCTCTGTTCAGAAAATCTCCGTTGACTATATAAACGATCTTTTCCCAAGGAATATTTGCCCACTGACCCTTGGTGTCAGCCTCGTTATACCAGTCCGGATTACACATCGGATCGTAGACTTCAACATCATAGGTAACACCCTTCAAAATGTTCTCACTGTTGTCAAGGCACCACGCACTATATGTAACACCATTCTGTATATAGTCTTCCGAATCAAGATTTATGAAAGTTCCGTCTATATATGCGGTCTGACTCGGAAATCCGATGTAGAACTGTCCTTCAGCTATAGGACCTTCAGCTCCCGTAAAGCCTTTGCAGAATGAATCCCATTCTATGGCTAACAGCTGTACAGTCCTCCCGGTATAAACCACAAGAACTCTGAGCATGCTGGGCAGCCATCTCTTTTCGATCTTTGCTCTCAAATAGATGGATTTTGTCCCTTCGTTTATGATTTCGAGATCTGTCTCAGTACAGTCACCGGGATTCCAGTTCTCTTCCATGATTTTGGTGAAACCTGCAGCATATCCTGCAGATATTTCAACCGTGCCCGCAGTAAACTCATTTACTATAGGTTCTGATGCAGCAGTGAACCAGGCATAGGTCGAACCTGCTATCAAAGATACAGCTATCACTACGGACAGGATGACAGGTAATAGATTCTTACGCATTTTACTTCACCCTTCTTTCTCAGTATGGATTGCTCGGCCATACATCATCAACCGCACCGTTTGACTTCTGTACAGCTTCAAACTGCGCTGTAAGTTTAAATACTTTTCCCTGATACTGATTTCCGGTACCTGTTCCATCAAGACAGACCTTCAATGCCAGTTTTATAGTTCTGGCTGCTTCATCAGCTTCAGTATATGAACCATCGACCGGTTCATTGTAATAAAGTGTGTCACCGACCATGGTCCAGTCAGCAGCACTGCCCGCATCCTGAAGGTCCCATGTTACAACGTCTTCATCAGGATCCGGTACAAAAGGTGTAACTCCGTCAGGTTCGAACCAGCTTCCGGTTATGACCGCACGGATATAAACGCCTTTGGTTCCTGTGTTGATGATCGTGTATTCTTTCTCTGCGCAATCTCCGGGATTCCAGTTCTCAACCATGAACTGAGCAGGAAACACTGTTTCCTCCGCGCTGATCTCAACAGTACCCGCCGTAAATTCATTTACGATAGGATCAGCCGAGTCGGTGAACCAGGCATACGTCGCTCCGGTTATCATCGCGCCTGCCATCAGTATCACCATGATGCTTACGATTATGTTCTTTTTCATTCTTTCTCCATCCTTTCTTTCTTTCTTTCGATTTTGTTCATTTAAAACTCTTTAATCTACGATCTCTGCATGTATAGCTATTTGGACTGCTTGCCCAAAATATACATCTCTAAATAACTTAACAGTCCTGTCTCCGGGGTCTGACGCATTATCTTCGAAAACATAAGTAGCGTTGTATGTAAACTCATTTACAGGTCCGTCAGTATCATAAGAGTATCCAAGCCTCCCGGGAGCACTTTTCAGAGGTACTTCAAGACCTATATACGAATGAACATATTCAAGTTTATTCGAGTCAGTCGTTCTGATCGTGTAATAGATTTTATCCGATGTATTCCACACCTTTACATATCCAACATTTTGAAGATCCGCTCCGACATAAAGCCCTACTATCTTAGGTGAATAGAATGTCCCCTCACCTTTATGATATGTGAAGTACTTGGCTATCCCTGTCCCGAAAGGAGTTGATCCAGCCCAGGCGGTTTCAACTTCACCTGAAGGCGGTGTAGGAGTTGTTGTAGGTGTCGGAGTCGTTGTAGGTGTAGGTGTAGGTGTAGGTGTAGGTTCTTCTGTAGGTGTAGGTTCTTCTGTAGGTGTTGGTTCTGTTGTAGGTGTTGGCGAAGGCACCACTACGACCGTATAAGGATTATCCGGCCACTCATCATCAACAGCACCATTCGAACTCTGAACGGCTTCGTATTCAGCAACCAGCTTAAAGACTTTACCCTGGTATTGATTTCCGGTCTTCGGTCCGTCAAGGCATACAGCAATACAGAGTGTTACTGTTCTCAATGACTCATCCGGCTCCGTGTAAGTTCCTTTGATCGGATCGTTGTAATAGAAATATTCACCATCCTGTGTCCAGTTCTGCGCAGGAACTTCAGGACAGAATCCCCATGTTACGACCTGCTCGTCAGGATCAGGTGTCCACGGTGTAACTCCATCATGTTCAAACCAGGCTCCGGTAAATCTTGCACGAAGATAAATCCCCTTTGAACCAATGTTTATTATAGTGTAGATCTTCTGTCCGCAGTCGCCGGGATTCCAGTTTTCCATCATGAAAACTTCCGGTGTCTGTGTCTCTTCCACACTGATTTCGACTGTACCTGCCGTAAACTCGTTCACGATCGGTTCAGCCGCTGCTGTGAACCATGCGTAGGTCGCACCTGCTACCATCGATGCCGACAGCATTACGACCAATACTGTGATCAAAATACTTTTTCTCATCTTCTCTCCTCCTGCGATCCTTTGGCCATTTAAAGCGGATATCGGTTTGTCTTCAATAATCTTCAAGCAATGATCTCAAGCCGTTTTTGCAGCTAAGCAATTTGTCTGTTTTTTCTGTATTTACTTCAGCTCTAAAGCAACTATCACCGGAAGATGCGAATACTCTCGATGCCTTTCCGGCGAAAACCCTCTCAGGGTTTCTATAAGGTACTGATATGATCTGTTTATCTGACTTTGGTCGAAATACTCTTATCTCAGTATTCTGCGGAATGAATTCCGGGAAAGATCCATCACTGTTGTTTTCAACTTTATCTGAAGGCTTCAGATAAGACATTATCCTGAATATTTCATATATGATAAGTGCCAGACAGGGCAGTATTATCAATGAATAAAATCCGTATTTAGTTCCGGCAAAATTCAAGACGAATCCAAGATAAGGAACACTCATGAACACCTTACCTATAACATTCTCCGGGTAGATAGGCTGAGGATCCTGAACTTCATTTGCATCACCTTTGGTTGTGATTTCGATACCATCTTCATTGTTGATGCTATGTACTCTGTGGGTGACTATATTCTTGCTTCCGATCGACGGTCTAAATGTCAGGATATCTCCTTTGGCGATGTTGTCCGGTGCCACATCCTTAACAAGCACTATGCTTCCCGGTTCGAATTCCGGACTCATACTGCCACTTAGAACTATGAATATTTTAAATTTCAGTAAAGCTGATTCTTCTCCGAGTATTTTGAGTTGTAATGTATAAGCTGCAAGCAATATACTCACAAGCATAAGTATTGCAAATGATATGTTCCCGGCCGTTCTGAACAATGACCTCTTTCGGCCTTCAACTTTCTGATCTGTAGTTGTGACGGCTTTATCCGTTATCACAAGATCACCTCTTTATACTATGCCGGTTTCATCAGATGCAACTATTTCTCTGAAACTAACATAGCATGAGGTAATCTCATACTAATCTTGCATGAATCTCATTTTAATCACACGTAAATCTCATTTCAATCACAAGGACTTATTATATCCGTCTGAATGACTTTATGATGCTGAGACCTGATTCGTTTGAAGTATAACGTTCCTCGACTCTTTTAAAAATATTGTCGATATGCTCACTTTTCGTTCTGTACAGAAGGATAAGATACTGACTTGTACTCCATTTCGAGATCAGATCAGTACCCCTCAAAGTGTTAACCAGTATCTCCTCAAGTTTATCCATTTCCATATTGAGCAGTCCTTCATTAGCTATAGTTCCGTCTTTATGGATGAAAGATAGCAAAACCAGATATACGGACTGGTCGAATCTTATGTCTCTGTTCTTTTCCAGGTTATATATAAAACTGAAAGTCTTGGTATCACAAACAAGTGCTCCTGCAGTTTTCATAGTTTCAAGCAGATTCTTATTTATCTCATTAAAAGAGAACTGGCTGGTGCTTTTATTCTGTTTTATAGTTTTATAAATCGACATCATAACCGGAGAAGGGCTTATACCTGCATTGGTATAAAGTCTGGATGTTGCTTCTTCATAATGACTTAGTGCTGCTCTGACATTATCCATCTGCAGAAGCGCTTTCAAATATTCCACATGTATCGGAACATTGAAATAATCGACATCGAGAGCCGATTTACACGTTTCGATAATCTCCTGATAATCTGCCTGAAGTGAAAGACATGCTATTCTTTCAATAACTGTTTTATTATACAGATTTCTGTAGTGTAGTCTTGTCGTATGAGTCCACTCATCTGATTCATTTTCAGGCAGAAAATCATATTGGTATATATTCATGATGCAGCCACTTATCTCTATACATTTATCGTCCGACAAATCACTCCTCTGCATCATATTGAACATATCATCGATCATGTCAAGATCGAGGCTGTTGAAACCTGTTCTATTCCACCTGTATCCGCCATTCTCACAAATGAGCGATGAAGTCAGAATATCTTCCGACGATGTTTCTCCGATCATCTGGCGAAGCCTGTAAACCAGATTGTTTATCTGTTGCGATGGATTTCCGTAATATTCATCCGAACCGAAGAAATCGGCAAGTTTCTCCTTGCTGATCAATCGTCCTCTGGCTGCTATAAGGTATTTAAGAAGCATCCAGGGCTTCCTTGCCATTCTGTGTTTCAAAGTCAGATTAACACCGTCTCTGACAACAGTAAAGGAACCAAGAGTATTGATAACCAAAGTCTTATCTGCTTCCATATAACCTTTTACCTACCTCACTGCCCCGATGTAGTTTGAAGGAGCGTCATAGTACATATAATTGTTCTTTTCTGCAAGTCTGCTGAAATACTTAGTGTCCGCCGAATTTTCCGTCAAAAGCATAACTCTCATGTCATTTTTCTTCCTTATTTCATTCAGATGTGACACTATCCTTCTGTTTAGACGCTTCTGTTGTGATGTCCCGGCTAATGGATTTTCCCAACAGACTCCATCTATCAGCTCTTTTGTGTAATTCAAAGCGATCCCCAATGTATTATTGAGAATTATACCGGCACCCGGAAAATCACTTCTGATACTCTTAAAGAAATCACACACCGCAAGTAATTGATTGAACATGACGCTTTCCATATAGAGACATTCCTCAATATACGCGACAGTATCAATAAAAATGCCGTCGAATCCTGATTCACGAAGCATTTTGCCGACTTTTACATGAACATACTCGATCCAGGCAGCTGATCTGAGATCCATGAAATATCTTCTGCAACATTCTCCGTCTCTGCTGATATCTTCCTTTCGCAGGATCTGTGATTGAAATATATCAAATTCAGGTTGTTGCGGATCGATCTCAAAAAGGCTCAGATATCCATAAACAGCTGTGGCATTATTCTTAAGGATATGTATATCCTCAGTATGATGTGCCTTCGGTTCGATAACAGCCAAATCATATTCCGAAAGTGCTTTAATATTATTCATACCATAATGTACAGCAAAATTTCTTGCAGATCTCAGTGAATTATGCGGAAAAACCATTCATTTATCCTCACTTGACGATTTAGAGTTTCTTAGCATGTATTCACTGTAAACATAGCAAGTCTCACAAGAGTTGTTACCATGAGCGCGGCAATTGTTTTCCGGAAATTCCCAGCAGAACTTGTCCTTTCTAAGATATGCCGGACACTTCTGACAGATATCTTCAGAAGAACACCTCATCTCCCAGCAACTTCCGAGCGGTTTACCGGAAAGGCTTTGCTTATCCTGTTTCTTCCTGAACCAGTTTATAAGAGTTTCTACAACTGCCCCGTCAAGTGATTTCCCGGACTCATCACTTATAAAAGCTATTATCTTCTCGAAAGGAAGCGGCTCCCGGTAATTTCTACCTTTGATTTTGCTGAGGAAACTCTGAACAGTACCAATGATCCTTGCACCATATGGGATATCATCACCTGACAGCCCTTCCGGATATCCAAGCCCGTCAACTCTCTCATGGTGATACCTTATATGATCGGCTATCAACTTATTTTCTGTAAATATCGCAGCTATCCGCGCACCATATACCGCATGACCCTTAACTATTTCATACTCGTGTTCATCATAGATCCCATTCTTTCTGAGAATACTTTCAGGAACCGCTAAAGATCCAATATTACTCAGCAAAGCAGCCTTTTCAAGATTGAGTCTCTCATGATGGTTCATGCCTGTCTCTCTGGCAATGATCACGCAGTATCTGGACAAAAGATCTGAATATCCGACAGAGTATGGTTCCTCATCGTCGATTTTATGGACTAATCCGCATAATCTGTCAAAAAGCATCTCTGATGCCTGTACATCCTGATCATTTGCGATCAGCATTGATAGTTTATCCATGATAAGCCTTACGAAGTCGATTCTGTAATCAATGAAAAAGCCTTTCTCCGGCTCCGAAGAATAGAAAGCAGCGAAAACGCCTCTCTCGCTCCTTATCAGCAAATAATGCGAGATATCTCCATCCTTCAGGACGTCAGGCATTTCTGAGTACTCACTCTTAGTGTGATCAATGATCCTATAGCCTTCACTGCCTGCAAGAATATCAAGGATCATTGTTTGATCTATATTCGTCTTGATTTTCTCTTCCTTCTCATCCGAAAAACCATATATAGCCTTTAGCTCGCAATAATCATTATCAATTCCTAAAAACAGCCCGGCATCTGCCCCTACAGTCAGAAGAGTGATTTCCATAACATCGTCAAATAATGAGACATCCTTCTGAATAAGGTCATTTCTCAGAACTTGCTCTGTTCTGCTCTTGCTGTCAGCCGCTTCTGTTATCACAGACTGAAGTTTCTGAAGAACATAACCAAGTTGCTGATCCTTCATCGCTTTTCTGACAGATCTGCCGCTGATGGAAATGAATCCTTTATCCTTGATCACCGGCAATATAAGAACTGTAAACCGTCCATCCATTAACACTTCAGGTTTCTGCGGTATCTGTGCATTATCAAAAGCTATAGGCGGCGAATATATTTCTTTCTCATAAGACAAGATCCTTCCGTAGCCTACTTCAACTCCTGAACTTTTAGTCTTATGTTTCTTGTCACCGGCGAACAATGCCTTCTCAAGTCTGTACCTGTTATTCAGTTTATCCTGAAGATAAAGAAAATAGCCGTCAGCATTGGTATTCTCGGAAACCAGTTCGAGTATCTTCTGAAGTTTCTTCTCATAATCTGATTCTGAATGGATATCTTCGATACGGTCAAGCACTGTAATCTTCGAGTTCAATTTTCTCTGCTTACCGGCTTTTACTAAAAGCAATACAAGAAGCAGGAGACAAACAATAAAAAGACCTATAAAATAAACAGAATGATCGTTTTTAGAAATAAAACCTCTTAATACGTCAAAGTATTCAGACATGCTTTCCTTTCTCACTTTCACTCATGGGGAAACAAAACATCAATTCCAAACTAATGTATAATTCTAATCCAATTTGCATCAAAATGCAACTTATACCGAGGGGGACGGGGGTAACTCGACGCCCCCCAGAATTTCACCGATATCTCTTACAGTTCCTGATAAAATATATTATAATATAGTAAGAGTATTTCCGACATCAAAGATCTCACTCTTCACGCTAAATGAATACGCATCCAAAGTTTGCTTTATCGGTCAGCCTGATTGGTATTTACGTACTGATTTTGGAAAGGCAGGTGTGGAACATGTTTTCATTAAGAAACAAAGTATTCATCGTAACAGGTGCAGGCAGCGGACTTGGACGAGAACTGGCTGTAAAGCTCACCGGAAGAGGTGCCAAAGTCGCCGCTTGTGACATCAACGAAAAGACACTCGAAGAAACTCGCTCAATGGTATCTGACCCTGAGTTGATCAAGCCGTATTTCCTTGATGTCACTGATTCAGCAAGAGTAAACGCCTTCCCCGGGATCGTGAAGGCGCACTATAAGTCTCTTAGCGGTGTGATCAATAATGCAGGTATAATCCAGCCGTTCGTAAAGTTCTCCGAACTGCCGGAATCTGAAGTCAGAAGGGTCTTTGATATCAACTTCTTCGGTCTCGTGGATATGACACGCTCAGCTTTGAGGGAGATGGACCGGAATCAGGACGGATTCATTGTTAACATTTCATCGATGGGTGGGTTTCTTCCCGTTCCGGGACAGGGAGTATATGGTGCGAGCAAAGCTGCGGTCAAGCTTTTTACCGAGGCACTGTACGCCGAAATGAAAGGAAGCAATATTCATGTTTCTGTCGTTTTTCCGGGAGCGATGGCAACAAATATCGCTGCCAATTCTTTAGGGGGAGAAGCCATGCAAGCCTCATCAGGTAAAACAGCAGTTCCAATCAAGTCAACCACTCCGGATGTTGCTGCAAATATCATTATCAATAGTATCGAAAGAGGAAAATTCAAGATTTTCGTTGGTAAAGATTCAAACATGATGCAGAAGGTGTACCGGCTGATGCCCGTAACATCCATAGATATCATGGCTAAGAAAATCAGGAAGATGACCGCTGGCTGAGTGGGACGGGGGTAAACCTTTGAGTTTCCGCAAAATGCCATGAGCAAGGCATAAAAAAACGGTCGAAATAAAAACGAAGCGAAAAAACCAGGATAAAGGGTCTTTTTCAGGCAAAAAATAAGGAAAAGTCCTCCAATGTTTAGTATAATTTAGTTATAGAAAAAAACCTTACTAAACAATCAAAAGGAGAACTTTTCATGCATTATTCTACCACAGA
>JAQVYV010000149.1 GCA_028708525.1 Eubacteriales bacterium | reverse complement strand
TAGATAAAGATTGTGATTCCACAACGAAACCTCTTGAAATATAGAAGTTTAATAATTTTCTGTTATCCAGCGAGGTATGAAGTGTTATACTTTCGTACCCCGCTTTGATTATTTCCTCTTCAGCAGCGATGAAAAGCCGGCTTCCCATCCCGCTTTTATGAAAAGCAGGCAGGACGGCAAATCTGCTGATCTCTGCTTCTGTAGCAGATACTTCACGTATCCGTACAGTTCCCGCTATCATCTTTCCGGACTCTGCGATGAGTACTTTATCTTCACGGATGTATCGTGAGATATCATCTTCAGTTTCTTTAAGGGAAGGCAATATCCCGGTAATACCCGATTCAGAAGCATAGATCGTCATTGCCTCGCGGATTATCGCGACAATGTCCTGCGCATCTGCATCAAGAGCCTCTCTAATAATGATATCTCTGTTGATATCTGCCAAATATCACCTCAAAAGTTTAACGAGCACTGCTTTCTGCGCATGCAATCTGTTTTCTGCTTCGTCCCAAACAACGCTCTTAGGTCCGTCTATCACTTCGGATGTAACCTCATATCCACGATATGCCGGGAGACAATGAAGGAATATAGCGTCTTCAGCCGCACGATCCATGATTCCCGCATTCACCTGATAAGGCATGAATATCCGAACTCTTTCTGCCTTCTCTGACTCCTGTCCCATGCTGACCCAGGTATCGGTATATATAACATCGGCACCCTCAGCAGCTTCAAAAGGATCCTCGGTAAGAAGAACAGAACCACCCGTATCCACAGCCTGTTCACTTGCTTCAGAGACACATCTTGCATCACACTTATACCCGTCAGGACTTGCAACGGCAATATGCATCCCGGCTTTAGTGCAAGCATGAAGCAGTGAATTTGCCACATTGTTCCCGTCACCGAAATATGCAAGTTTCAGCCCTTTAAGGTTGCACTTGTGTTCCTGTATAGTCATAAGGTCCGCCAAAGCCTGACACGGATGCATCAGATCTGTTAATCCGTTGATAATAGGAACAGAACCGAATTTAGCCAGATCCTCGACATCGCTATGAGAGAAAGTTCTGATCATTATGCCATCAATAAATCTCGAAAGTACCTTAGCGGTATCCCGGACCGACTCACCTCTTCCAAGCTGGATATCCTGACTGTTCAGATAAAGAGAATGACCGCCCAGTTGGTACATCCCAACTTCGAAAGAAACACGCGTTCGCGTTGAGGATTTAGCGAATATCATACCCAGCGTCCTTCCTTTAAGGATGTGGTGAGATATACGGTTCTGTGTCTGATACTTCAGATCAGCTGCAAGATTGAGCAGCTCGTTCATTTCGGTCGGCGTGATATCATCAAAACTGATAAAATGCTCCATATAATACTCCTCAAAATTTATTTACCTATTATCGTTTCGAGTGTTCGGCAAAAATCATCTATGTCTGCCTTGGATATTATCAGCGGAGGCAGCAACCTTAATACGGATGACCCTACCGAATTGACCAGATAACCTCTGCTAAATAGCTCCATCTTCATCTCAGCTGCCCCTCCATCGCGTAGAACGATACCGATCATTAGACCTTTCCCTCTGACCTCGGAGATGACCCCGTGAGGATCCCTGATCTGCTGCAGTTTTTCGATGAAGTATCTGCCCATATCGCTTGCGTTGTCCACAAGTGATTTAGCAGAGTACTCGTCAAGGACAGCCAAAGAAGCAGCACATACAAGAGGGTTTCCTCCGAATGTGGTACCGTGATCTCCCGGTACAAAAGCTCCGGCTGTCTCTTCGTTTGCGAGCAGCGCGCCTATCGGAACTCCACCGCCAAGACCTTTAGCTAAAGTCACGATATCAGGCATTATCCCATACTGTTCATAAGCGAAAAACGTTCCCGTCCGCCCCATTCCGCTCTGTATCTCATCGATGATAAGAAGCGCACCGTGCTTCCTGCAAGCAGCAGACACAGCGGATACAAACTCCTCAGAAGCAGGAACTATCCCACTCTCTCCCTGGATCAATTCCAGCATGACTGCGCAGGTATCATCATTGATGATCTCAATAGCAGCAGCCGGATCATTATAAGGTATATGAACAAAACCCTCCGGCAAAGGTGCGAAAGGCTTGCTGTATTTCTCCTGGCCTGTTGCCGTAACAGTCGCGAGTGTCCTGCCATGAAAAGAATTCAAAGCAGTAACTATTCTGCTCCTCGGTTTGCCCTTCTTATAAAAGAAAGCTCTGGCAAGCTTGATAGCACCTTCATTCGCCTCAGCACCGCTGTTAGCGAAGAAGACCCTGTCCATTCCGGGAGCAAGACCTACCAATCGTTCAGCCAGCTCCGACTGATTCCCGTTATAATACAGGTTGGAACAATGAATAAGCTTAGAAGCCTGTTCTGTTATAGCCGCGACCAAGACATCATTGCCGTGCCCCAACACATTGACTGCGATCCCTCCCAGGAGATCCATATACTTTCTTCCGTCCGCATCATATATAAACATTCCTTTACCCGAAGTGAAACAAACAGGGATCCTGTCTCCGAAAGTATTAAAATAAAATTTGTGATCCTTTTCAATAACTGTTCTCAGTTCTGTCATACCAATACATCTCCCTTCACAACAACATCAGATCTTCTCGCCGTTGTAATAGGGTCGTCGTTCCTTCATTATCATAGTACCTATACCTTTATTCGTGAATATTTCCAGCAAAAGACAATGCGGTATCCTGCCGTCTATTATATGAGCACGCCCAACTCCGCCGTTGATAGTCTCAAGGCAACCAAGTACTTTAGGTATCATGCCTCCGGAAATGACCTTCTTCTCAATAAGATCATAGACCTCTTTCTCTACCAGAGAAGGTACCACGGACTCACAGCCGTCTTTCCCGGTGATCTTAACACCTTCAACATCTGTAAGAGTTATCAGCTTCTCAGCCTTCAAAGCAACCGCGATGCTGCTGGCGACCGTATCAGCGTTGATGTTATAGTTCTGACCATCCGGTCCGATACCGATGGGTGCAACGACAGGAATATACTCATCACCGGCAAGCATCTCAAGAACCTTAGTATTTATCCGAACGATATCACCGACAAAACCCAGATCAAGGGCATTCCCATCCTTATCTCTGTCAAGTTTTCTGCATTCTATAAGATTGCCGTCGATCCCAGATATTCCTATCGCCTTAGCACCTTTCTTATTCAAAAGAGAAACTATTTCCTTGTTAGTCTTTCCGACAAGCACCATACGCGCAACATCTACTGTCTCTGCGCTTGTGACCCGCAGACCACCACGAAATTCCGAAGGTATGGAGAGCTTATCGAGCATGCTGCTTATGTCAGGTCCACCGCCGTGAACGATAACCGGATTGATCCCGATAAACTTCAGAAGCGTAACATCATCCATCACATTGTTCTTAAGCTCTTCATTTATCATAGCGTTTCCGCCATACTTTATAACGACAGTTTTACCTGCAAGGCGCTGTATGTAAGGAAGTGCCTCTATCAGGATCTCTGCTTTGCCGATGAGCTCATTCATTTTAACAATAGTCATATCACTATTCATATCAATATCCATATCTGTCACCTGTCAGATCAACCCTTCCGTTTCATTGAAACCAAACATGATGTTCAAAGCCTGCACAGCCTGCAGCGAGGCCCCCTTGCCAAGATTGTCTATCGAAGACAACAATGTTGCGCGTCCGGTTCGTTCCTCGAAGAAAGCCGCTATATCGGCAAAATTCGAGAATGCGACATTCGCCGTATCAGGGCTCATGCCTTCAGGAAGAAGTCTTACAAAGAACTCATTATCATAATCCTCAGCATAAGCGTTACGCAGAGTCTTAAGATCGCATCCCGAGGAAACATCCGCATAAATAGTTGCAAGCATTCCTCTTTTCATAGGAGCAAGATGAGGAGTAAACGTTATTGCAGTCTTCACACCTGTCTGAAGGGTCAGTATTTCTTCGATCTCGGAGGTATGCCTGTGTCCTGTAACGCTGTATGCGCGGAAGCTTTCGGCTGCTTCGCAATATTGATAAGCGATATCCG
>JAQVYV010000148.1 GCA_028708525.1 Eubacteriales bacterium | reverse complement strand
AGTAGGCAGACCTGCAGGACTGTATGCCCATTGTCCTGCCTGGAATATATCTGCAACAGGGGTTTTCACTGAAGATGCTATCTTAGTTATATCACTAACTGCCGGTATCATATCAGAGTCAAACGACTCCTGTTGACCCGGGGAAAACAGATTTCTCGAGTACATTCAGAACAGTTCGTGCACATAGGTCTTTAAGTTCGGAAAGACGGCTGATAGCATATCGGCATATGAGCCTATATCTTCTTGCACGGTTATCTTTACCATATGTGAAGCGATCCCAACCGATACAGTGCTTTTACATGCATGGATATCTATCCCAAGATCTCTGAGCATAGGATATACGATACCGGAATTCTCGAATGCCCGTATTCCGCTGTCAAAAGTGAATCCTTCATGTATGAACGAGCCCACAAGTCCGCCGGGTTTATCCTCTTTCTCAAGAAGAAGCGTTCTTATACCACTTCTCCCAAGATAGCATGCTGCAGTTATACCTGCGATACCTGCACCTACTACAACAACATCATAATGCTCTGATCTGGATGTAGTTGGGGCTGTCATTTTCCGGCAACTTTCGGGGCGTCCGCATAAATCACGGCAGGGCTCTTCAATATACCGGTTGGTCTTAGAGTATACTCATAACTCCAGCGATCATCTGTGGTCCTCCAGGAGCCCGGTCCATGCCAACGCCATTTCATATCGCAGTTGTGGACCGCTCCGAATGAGTTTACTCTGTTTCCAAACAGTGTCAATTCAACGATATGCGGACCTTCAGATAAAGCGGGTATAGTAACTGCATATGGGTCGAAAACGATTGTTCCTGCTCTTTCACCGTCAACATTGACAGCTATCATTGCACCTCTGTATAAAGATGCTTGAATACGAACATCACGTCCGTCACCATTGACTTCCAATCTGTATGTCACGTTGCCCCCGTAAAACGGGAGTCCCTGGCTGACAAAATCACCAAAATAGAGCTCTCTAACAGATTCTGTAAGGATCTTCTCCGTGCCTCTTACTTCAACCCCGAAATCACCCAGCAGATATAACCATTCGACATCGGTGTTTCTTCCGAAAGGCAGACTTACTTCTAATACGTTTTCACCTGCATGTATTACGGGAAGCATCAACATTCTAATCGATTCATCGACATACCAGCCATCTGTAACGACCGGAACATCTGTGCCGTTAAGTCTCACAGTCGCACTGTCCGCATCCTCCGTTGCCAGTGAGACATTATTCAGTTCTGTCCTGCTCTGAAATTTGAACCTTAGCCTAAGGATATGCAAGATCTCGTCCTGCTCTCTAACCCACGGTTGAGCAACTGCAGCCATCCTGAGAGGTAATCCAAGCTTTGACCTGAACTTATTGTCTATTCGCAGAAGTTCATCGGAAGGCTGATACTCATCGTCATCAAAAGCATATTCAGCTATATCCAGTAGCATACAGTTTGGTTCGCTGAGAGAAATCGGGACTTTCCCGAAAAACCCTTCCGAAGAAGAAGAGAAGATCCGGTCTTCTGGTTTTACAACGGAAGAAGACTTACCCGGCATCAATCGGTACAGTAAACTGTCGTGGGAATAAACTTTGCGTTTTATCAGTGTGTGGCTCCCATCAACGACCGTATTCTCGATCGATATTACTCCCGTAAGAGTATCGTACAATTCCGCACTCCAGTTACCTTCGATTCTTATAACTATTTCTTTCGGGGAGATAAGATCGGCATTTACAGGGGTTCTTCCCTTCGCGACAAATAACCAGATGGAATCGCCATCTTTACGCATCTGAGTTATATGATCATTGCTACTGCTCCCATCGGAATTTCTTATATCTATCATCCTGACGGGTAGGAGAGCATCAAGCAATTGGGTTTTCTCAAAAGGTATGTGAATAGCTTTGTCACCGAAAATAACACGATCATTGACCGGTACAGCTTCGATAAACTTCGGCTCATTTCCGGCGATTATCAATCTTCCACCCTGTCTGAGAAATTCAGATAGTCTGTCTATTGTAGTTTTACGGAGTGTGTGACAACCCGGAACAATTATAGTGTCGTAATCCATTTGTCCTACTTTAAGAGGGAAACTTCCTTCTGAGCATTGCTCAGGAAAGAGAGATTCACTGATGAAATCAAAGTCGATAGATCCGAAAATGAGCCATTCAGTTAATGCGGAATGATTACTGTCAAGCTGCTCCCGAACAGCACTTGTCTGTTCGGACGGGCCCCAGTATAACCAATAACTTTCAACAGGATGAATGACTCCGACGCGTACCATTGGTTTACCCCGTGTAAGAGCGGTATTTATACGTGCAAAATGATCCTCAATGAGTTTGTATTCGCGGAACCACGGAGCCTGATAGTTGATCGACGCAGGATAATCCCTTTTCGCTTCTCCTTTCATGGATACCCATGAGAGATGGTGTACTCTGACCGTAACTCCAAGAGCTGCCTGCCAGTCTCCCTGCAGTTTATGTCCCCTGAAATCAAAGTCCCAGTTTGTAACACCATACAGCTCAGACAACATACCTTCGTAACCAAATTGATGAACGGCTGACTGAGCCTGCTTTGCTGTATTGTACTCCCGCGCATCACATAGCATATCAATACCGGGAAGATCGAAACTTCTGTAAGCTCTCATTGCTTCGCCAAGAGCAGCAGTCTGGCTCTTCAATGTAGCTTCTTCCATCATATGACCGGTCAGCTTCAGACCGTTTGATCTGCACCAGTTCCCGCAGTTGTCAGCGAAAGCTTCTGTGAATCTCTGTGTAACATGATCGTGATATCTGTATCTCAGCACTGATACTCTTCCATCAGGAAACTCCCAGAAAAGCTCAGGTAGTCCTTTCAGAATATCTGTGCCGTATTCATTTGTAAAAGTTTCGGGAAGATCATCAGTCCAGGGAAGAAAGATGTCCTTGGTCTCGCGTGCATAACCAAAAGCTGTTTTATGAGAAAACTGAGGTTCATCCGTAAAAATCGCAGGCACAAGATCTCCAAAATCAGAACCGACCCATTTCTTGTATGTTTCATATGTTATCCTGATAAATTCATCTATTGCTTTCTTATCTAGTGTATTAACATAGCTTTGGTCATTAAACCATGGGCTGTTACCGGAGATTTCAAGATAAGCATACCAGACGTTGTTTCCTGTATCACTTTCACCGAGCATTCTATACGCCAAAAGACAACCGTCAGCATCAAGCGCTATATCATATTTAGCAATCAATCTGCCGTTTTCCATTCGCATAGCAGAAGAGGAGGAGTCATCGTGGCTGTCCTTAAGACCTTTACCCAGGTAAGCATTCTTAGTAAAAAGAAGATGCCTCGCTCTATATTCCTGCTTTTTAGTTACCAGACCCCCTGCAAATCCTGAAGGCCACCTGTCCTCGTCATATAGCCAGGCAAGCATATCTTCGGAACGTGCCTTTTCGACGCAACACTTTATGAGAGACATGAACTCATCACTAAGATAAGGAGTTGCCATTCCTGTACGGCTATGCATATGAAAGCCGCCCATACCCATTTCTTTCAGATAATCTATCTGACGCTTAAGGATGTCAGGATCCAATTCACAGTTCCATGCCCAGAAGGGAGTGCCCCGATATTCCGAGGTAGGAGATTCAAATAGTTCTTTCTCTAAACTTCTGCTGGAATTCTTAGGATAAAGCATGTAAAGTACCTCGCTTTGTGATCATATGATTATATCAGTATATTAATATTAGTACATTAATAACTACGATTGATTTTAACAGAATAAGCCCGCGTGTACAATTGTTTAAGATCGGATTTACCGGAATGTTTCTTCTCTGGTTACTGTTCATCTACCGGAGCGCTATTCATATGAACGGAAGGACATTGTCGGTCAGTAACCGTATTCTTTGTGTAATGATCAGGCAGCTGTATAAATTACCTGACCGGTGCGTCTTACCTCTTCGAGGAAACCACTTGGATCGGATCCGGATTCTAATAAAACCGGTTCGATCCTATCGTCAACATTACGACGGAGCTTATAAAGTAAAAATGTATTACTCAAATAATCTCCTTGGATTTCATCAACAATAACAGCAATGTCAATATCACTTT
>JAQVYV010000025.1 GCA_028708525.1 Eubacteriales bacterium | reverse complement strand
TCTCGTCAGATATCGACTATGATCTATATGAACGCGAGGCAGGTGGATCTACTCTATATAGGTTATCCATACTATTCATCATTTTATCTGTATTAACTACCATTTCGACCTGCCTCCTTTCATTGATCATTCGACTAATACCAGACGATGATAAACCATATGACATTGGTTGTCAAGCAATTGATGGGGACGGGGGTCTAAAACCCCCGTCCCTAAAAATGATGTTCATATCAGCTATTTTGTGTATAATGTTTACTTAGGATCAGATTGGAGTTATTAAATGAAAATAATCTTTATTTGTTATACAGATTTAAAGGATCAAAGCAGAGGATCATCAGTGAGACCTTATAAGATGTATACTGCATTCAAGGACAGGGGATATGATATCCTTCTAATATACGGAGATTTTGAAAGCAGAAGAAAAAAGTATCTGGAGTTTAAGAACTCCGGGCAATTATCCGGCATAGGTTACTGCTATATAGAGCCGGGCACTTACCCTGTACACCCGATGGACTATCTTATGTTTCTGCATATCAAAAGCTTGAAAATACCCACAGGTATTTTTTACAGGGACATGTACCATAAATTCCCGGATCTTTATAAAAAGAAAGGAATTAGAAAAGCTATTCTTCTTCTAAGATATGCTGTTGATTGGCAGATATATAAAAGAGTATCACGTGCTATTTTTTTTCCAAGTGACACAATGGCATCTTATTTTGATTTTCATACAAAAGTCGCATTGCCTCCTGCATGTGAAAAAAGATTTTATGAGAAAATCAGAATAACCCGAAATGTCATATATGTTGGAGGTATTAGTGAACGTTACGGCACTAAGGTCCTATTGGATGCAATGAAAATTGTAAATGAAAGATTTGGGCAGACAGTGCTTTTTCTTGTATGCAGAGAGGAAAACAAAGAAATACTGGACGGATACATGAATTTTGAGTGGTTAAAAGTTATCAAGGCTTCAGGTGAGGAACTGGAAGCATTGTACAGAGAATCGGATATCGCGATAATACCTATATTGAAAATCGAATACCACGAATTAGCTTTTCCGGTCAAACTGTTTGAATACTTCTCATTCGGTCTTCCTGTGCTCGCTACCGATTGTAAAGAAACAGCAAATTTCATATTAAAGCATGGAGCAGGAAAGATATGCAGGGATGATTCTGAAAGCATGGCTCAAGCAATTATTGAATTATATAGTGATCCGGATAAACTGATATCCGTATCCGAAAACTCTAAGAGAGCTGTCCTAAATGGTAATCTCTGGGATCACAGGATAGAAAGGATAGAAGAGTATCTGTTAAAAAAGGGTGCTAACGGGAAGAACTGATGGCAGGATTAGCAACTTTCTCTAAGAAACACGATATATTCATTTGGAGCATAGTGTTCAGGATTCTTGTAGAGGTCATTTATATCAAAGATATTTCCCGAAACTACGACCAGTTCGTTTTAGATTTCAATTTCAATAAGTATCTCATATCTTGGGTGATGTTAACTCTATCACTATTTCTTGTTGAACGATTTATTTCATCAAAGGAGTTAAGAACATCTTCACTGGTTTGTTTTATTATATATCTCATGAATTATATACCTCTGATATCTCTTTGGGCTTTAGCAGATATGGGGAATAATTTTTTCCTGTACTTCAATGTTTACTGGTTTCTTATCCTAGGACTTATTAACGTGTATTCATCCATTTCAATAAAACCCAGGAAACCTCTTAGTTCAGCGGTTTTTTCTCGAAACATGTTATATGGAATATTCGCTGTTTTCGCACTGTTCGGACTTTACTTTTCATACAGATATAACGGTCTTCGTATACATCTGGATTTTTTAGATGTATATAGTCACAGATATGCATTTCAGGAAAAAGATATCAGCACCCTGATGAACCTTGCTTACTATATAGTTTCTTCTGTGGTGTTTCCGTTCTATGCGATCAAATTTCTTCTTGAGAAAAAATGGATATTTTTTACCTTCGCCTGCTTTATGCAGCTGCTTATGTTCTCAATGGCAGGGAACAAATCCTATCTCATGATAATCCCTGTAGGAATTGTCGCATGTTACTTTTATAATGACAAATATATTAGTTTAGTGCCTAAATTGCTTTCCGGACTAACTGCCGTTGCATTTCTGGAGATTGTTATCAATAAATCAGCATATATTGCAAGCTTCTTTGTCAGGCGCCTGCTGTATATTCCTGCTATAATAAGCAGCTATTACTGTGAGTTCTTCACGGAAAACAGTCCGGTATATTTTGCTCAGGATAAGGTTCTTGTAAGATTTGGACTTGAATCTCCGTATTCCCAGCCTTTTTCAAGGGTCATAGGAGAAGTGTACTATACCAATGCTACCAATGCCAATACCGGTATGCTCGGAGATGCTTTCGCAAATCTGGGAGTATACTCGATAGTGTTTTTCCCTATTATTTTTATTTTGGCCTTGATTTTGCTGGATCGGATCACATACGGCATATCTAAAAAAGTCTATATGGGTGTTCTTGTCGCTATGATAGTCGCCTTCTTAAACGGAGAAATAAGCGGAATATTCTATAATTTTCTTGCCCCGCTTTTCGTACTTCTGTTTTTTATACCACCCAAGACTTCAGAAACTAGTTTTATTACAGTCAGCCTGGAGAATTCGGAGACAACATGCGAAGTTCAATAGCAACAGATGCGGTGAAGCTATCCATATCCAAGATGATAACAATGGCTATATCCATGGTAACGGCCATGCTTCTATCCAGATTCAGGACACTGGAAGAGTACGGGACATATTCGCAGCTTTTACTGGTGATAAACCTTGTAACCACTCTTTTTATGGTTGGACTTCCGGGCAGCATAAACTATTTTATTGGGAGAGCTGAAAGTAAAGAAGAAAAGGAAAGATTTATTTCTGTATACTACACACTATCAACTCTTAACGGATTCATTTCAGGTCTTGCACTTGTATTAAGCGTTCCCATAATTATTAGTTACTTCGAAAATCCACTCATTAATAACTTCATTTACTATATAGCAGTGATTCCCTGGACCAAGATAATCATGGCGGGGATAGATAATCTGCTCATCGTATACCACAGGACAACCAGAGTGATGATGTTCAGAACTCTTAACAGTTTGAGTATCCTTGGGACAATAGTTTTCGTTCAACTTTTGGATCTGAGTTTTTCAATCTATATGATTCTCTTTACCATAGTCGAAGCTGCATTTACAGTTGCTGTATATTTAATTACAAGGAATACAGCAGGGAAATTTAGTATTTCATTTGACAGAAGAATAATTAAGTCGATATTGTCATTTTCTGTGCCACTGGGTCTGGCTTCGGTCGTGGGGATACTTAATATTGAATTGGACAAACTGCTCATAGGAAGATTTTTTTCTACGGAAGATCTTGCGATTTATTCAAATGCGGCTAAGGAGCTGCCTGCAACTATCATTGCAGGTGTCATGACCACAGTACTTATGCCAAGGCTTGTTGTTCTTTTGAAAAACAACGATAATAAGAAAGCCATAAGTTTATGGGGCAGTTCGATCGTTATATCCTATGCAATAATATGTTTCTTTGCAGCCGGGCTGTTCGTGTTCGCACCTGAAGCGATATCTTTTCTCTACTCCGAAAAATACATACCGGGAACAGGAGTGTTCCGGATTTATTCAATAGTACTTTTGCTGAGAGCGACATATTTTGGGATCATTCTGAATTCCACAGGAAAAACCAAGTTTATATTCTATACTTCACTTATTTCTCTTGGAATGAACTTGGTTTTAAACTATGTATTTTATCTGTGGCTGGGTTTCATTGGGCCCGCAATAGCTACTTTCATATCTATAGCTTTTATTCAGCTGCTCCAGCTCATTGCGACTTCGACTCAGCTGAAAGTTAAGTT
The DNA here is from genome assembly GCA_028708525.1 of Eubacteriales bacterium. Taxonomy (GTDB): domain Bacteria; phylum Bacillota; class Clostridia; order Saccharofermentanales; family UBA5734; genus JAQVYV01. Next base: position 13,318 of record JAQVYV010000025.1, on the reverse strand, counting down.
TTCGGCCATTTTCCCATGGAAAGCGCTTGGATTATTAACCTTTCTGAATGCCTTATTAGGGGTAGGATTTGCTACTCTGAAAGAAATCATACCTTTGGGAAAGTATATTGGGAATGTGGCGCAGGCATTTGTACTGGGCACTGTATGGATGATTGTATACCTGGCGATAACTTATCGGAGTATTGTTAAAAGGTGGCATATCCTGAATGAAAAATATACTGCCTGAGAAATCATTGTTAAGCTTTACTAATGTATGTTTTAAATCTTGCTGCAAAGACTCCGAGCATCAAACCGAAAACCATGCCGGCAAGCATTGAAAAAAACATCTTGCCTGTTTTATACCCATCGCCTAAGTCAGGTTGATTGATTACAGTAACGATACCGCTAAGTTCATCAAAAGCTCTCGGAATTGACGATTTATATTCAATATTGCCGCGACCTTCAGCCAATAACAACTTTTCGCTACTGAGATCTTTCAAATCTGATTCAATTGTTTCTAACTGTATCCGGGTGCTCTCTTCTTTCATTTTAAGCAATGCTAATTCTTCTGACATTTTCTCATACTGTGGATTCAATGCTTGTTCTGATATATGAACCGGGATACTTTTCAGATATTCCTCTATATTGGTGATGATCGTTTCTGTTTGATCCAGATTGTACTCATGAATAGAAACCTGTGCATTCAGCCGGTTGATATAATAATCAACCGCCATATTTCTAATAAGCATCTCGATGGTATGGGTAAAGCTGACCAGGTGCTTTTCAGCAATATTAAGTGCCCCTTCCGCCGTATCTGATTCTACTGTCATAGAAAAATAATTCACACCTTTTGTTACGTTTATCTTGATATAGTCTAATAACTGATCTTCCGACATATCTAGTTCTGCGAATCCGATTGTAAGCGCAGTAGTGGAAGAGTCACGGATAAAATTTGCGTATTCATCTACCGTAGTGAGCGGGAGTTTGTATGTTCCGTATTTTGTTTCTAAAGCAGTGATTGGAGAAATTGCGATGAGAGCCTTGCTCTTATATACTGTTTCTGAAGTGAAATATGTAAAAAGAACTGCCGCAAGGAATACTATGATCGTGAAGGCCGCGATTATGACTTTTTCATGCCATAACTCAAGAAGAAACCTTTGTATTGTTATCTCAGTATAAGTGTTATTATCTGCTGCATTTATGTCCATTTGCATTCTCCGATTTTATTTTTTTATTTGCTAATTGTAGCATTTTTTGATAACCGCTTCAAGGGATTATACCGGGAGACGATCGTCCTTAGATGATAATATGCATTTATAGCTTCAGATATATTACAAAACAAACAAACGTGACATTTTGAAGTATAGGTAGTGATATAATTGATAATTATAAATAAAGAAAGTCATGACAGGAGAATGATTAAGTGAAGCTGGTGACAATAGTAGGGGCAAGACCCCAGTTCATAAAAGCATCGCCGTTTTCAGCGGAATTCCGTAAACATAATCAAGAGATACTGGTGCATACCGGGCAACACTACGATGAAAACATGTCTGAAGTCTTCTTCGATGAATTAAGTATACCCAGACCTGACTATAACCTTGGTGTGGGATCGGGGAGCCACGGTCAGCAAACCGCTAAAATGCTTGAAGGAATAGAGAATATCCTTTTGGATGAAAAGCCGGACGGCCTTCTCGCATATGGGGATACCAATTCCACATTGGCAGGTGCTCTTGCTGCAAGCAAACTGCATATACCTGTATATCACGTGGAAGCGGGACTCCGCAGTTACAATAAAATCATGCCGGAAGAACAGAACAGAGTCCTGACAGACCATATATCCGACCTGCTGCTTTGTCCTACTGAAACTGCGGTCTCTAATCTGAGAAAAGAAGGAGTAATCGATGGTGTAGTAAACACGGGGGACATAATGTACGATGCCGTGCTGAACAATATAAGTATTTCCGAGCATAAGTATTCGGGTGGAAAGTGGGTTGATGAGATCCGCGGCGATAACGGAAGTATCTCTGAAACAGATAAGTATTATCTGGCCACTATCCATAGAGCTGAGAATACAGATGATCCCAGCAAACTGTCTATCATATTTGAGGCCTTTGCTTCTTTTGATAAACCTGTCATTTTGCCTCTTCATCCAAGAACGAAAAAGTTGATTAAAAGCATTGAAATCAATACAAAAAATGTTATCATTATTGAGCCTGTAGGTTACCTTCTAATGCTTTATCTTACTTCTAATGCCTATATGGTAATAACGGATTCCGGCGGACTGCAGAAGGAAGCGTACTTTCTTAAAACACCTTGCACTACGCTGAGAGACCAGACAGAATGGGTCGAAACGCTTGGGAACGAATGGAACGTTTTGAGCCGTATAAACGCTAATGAGATCAGGTCTGCAATCCGGAGAGAATTGACATGCCTTAGTTATCCCCAGCCGAAAACTTTCGGCGACGGGAACGCTTCAATAAAAATATGTAATGCTATATTAAACGGAGGTTAAGAATGAGCGATATAAAGAGTAAATTACTTGATAAAACGGCTACTCTGGGAGTAGTGGGTCTGGGATATGTCGGACTGCCGCTTGCAGTGGAAAAGGCAAAGGCAGGATTTACGACCATAGGATTTGACGTTCAGAAATCAAAGGTAGATATGGTAAATGCCGGGAAAAACTATATTGGGGATGTCGTAAATGAGGATCTGGAGGAAATAGTCAGATCCGGACTGCTTTCTGCTACTACGGATTTTTCACAAGTCGCTTCGGCAGATTGCGTGTGTATCTGTGTTCCTACTCCTTTAGATGAACATCAACAGCCTGACATAAGCTATGTCAAAGCGTCTGCAGAAAGTATAGTCCCGTATATGCACAAGGATATGCTTGTTATACTTGAATCTACGACATATCCCGGGACAACGGAAGAGTTATTGAAACCGATACTTGAAAAATCCGGACTGAAATGCGGAGAAGATTTCCATCTCGCGTTTTCTCCTGAAAGAGTCGATCCGGGAAATCTCATATATAAAACCAAGAACACCCCTAAGGTAGTGGGCGGGATAACTCCTGAATGTACCGATGTTGCTGCGGCGTTATATGAAGCTATACTGGAGGCTCCTATTCACAGAGTATCTTCACCTGCAGTTGCAGAGATGGAGAAGATACTGGAAAATACATACAGAAATATAAATATAGGGTTGGTTAATGAACTGGCAATATTAAGTAATAAGATGGGTATCAACTTCTGGGAAGTAGTGGATGCAGCTAAATCCAAACCATATGGATTTCAAGCCTTTTATCCTGGTCCCGGACTTGGCGGGCACTGCATTCCTTTGGATCCCTACTATTTGTCATGGAAAGCCAGGGAATATGGTTTCCACACAACTATGATAGAATCCTCCATGATGATAAACGACAAGATGCCCGAATACTGTGCTCAGAGAGCAGGTAAAATACTCAACAGGTTCCGGAAAGCTTTAAATGGATCAAGAATACTGGTACTTGGTGTAGCGTATAAGCAGGACATAGATGATTACAGGGAAAGTCCTGCGATACATGTGATACATGAACTTGAAAAAGAAGGAGCCGAAGTGGTATATTTTGACCCGTTTGTGAGTGAGTATACAGAGCATGGGGTCGTGAAAAAGGGAGAACCCGAACTAACATTGGACCTTATCGGAGATTCCGATCTGATCGTTATAACAACAGCTCATACGAATGTAGATTACGAATTTGTTCAGAAACATGCGAAGGCGATATTTGATACTAAGAATGTCATGAAAAATATAAAATCAAGAGATAATATTGAGCTTTTATAGGAGGTAGAAATTGAGTTTGAAATACGCAGTGATAGGATGCGGAAGGATATCCCCCAACCACATAGCGGCAGCAAAGGAAAACAATCTGGACATAGTCGCTTTATGTGATATAGATGATAAAAACATGGAGGACAAAATCCTTAAGTTTGAACTGCCGGATACTACTAAACGGTATACAGATTACAAGGAAATGCTTGAAAAGGAAGATCTTGACCTTATTGCCATATGTACTGAAAGCGGTAAACACGGTCGAATCGCACTCGACTGTATCGAGGCAGGATGTAATCTCATAATCGAGAAGCCCATAACTCTTTCCCTGGAAGAAGCAGATAAAATAATACAAAGAGCTAAAGAAAAAAATGTTAAAGTCAGCGCCTGCCACCAGAACAGATTCAATAAATCAGTTCAGAAAATACGCGAGGCAAAGGAGAAGAACAGGTTTGGCAAGCTTTTCCACGGAACCGCTCATATCAGATGGAACCGGGGACATGAGTATTATGAACGCGCTCACTGGAGAGGCACATGGGAACAGGACGGTGGTGCTCTCATGAACCAATGTATCCATAACATTGATCTTTTAAGATGGATGATGGGAGATGAAATAACCGAAGTAGTCGGGATGACGGACAACATGAACCATGATTTCATTGAAGCTGAAGACTTGGGTATTGCTATCATTAAATTCGCCAACGGAAGCTATGGGATAATTGAAGGGACAACGAACATATACCCCAGTAACCTGGAAGAGACATTGTATATATTCGGAGAAAAAGGAACAGTAAAAGCGGGAGGACAATCCGTCAATCTCATAGAAGAATGGAGATTTGCGGATCTGCTGGACGATGCGGATGAGGTAAAAGCAAAGTACCATGAAAATCCGCCCAATGTCTACGGGTTTGGGCACAAGCCTTTGTATGCCGATGTGATAGACTCAATAATAAATGACCGACAACCGTATGTAACTGCTGTTGACGGAAGAAATGCTCTGGAGCTTGTCCTTGCTATATATAAATCAGCCGCTGAAGGAAGAAGCGTTAAGCTCCCGCTTGAAAAATGCAGTACTCTGGATTTTAAAGGCAGGTTTGGCAGATGAGTTATTTTGTTCATGAAAGCAGTTATGTAGATGAGGGTGTTAAAATCGGTGATGATACTAAGGTATGGCATTTTTCTCATATCCAGAAAGGTGCAGTCATAGGGAAGGCATGTTCTCTTGGACAAAATGTCAATGTATCCAATAATGTCAGGATAGGCGATCATGTTAAAATACAGAATAATGTATCTGTATATGAAGGAGTAGAACTTGAAGATCATGTTTTCTGCGGACCTTCCATGGTATTTACTAACGATCTGACACCCAGGAGCAAATATCCCAAAGGCCCTGAAGGTTATAAAAAGACTCTTATAAAGTACGGAGCATCTATTGGAGCCAATGCTACGATAGTATGCGGCAATACGATTGGAGAGTGGGCTATGATCGCTGCCGGATCGGTAGTTACCAAGGATGTTCCTCCATACGCTCTTATGGCAGGTATACCGGCCAGACAGATAGGCTGGGTGTGTGAATGCGGAAAGCCTTTCAAGGACAGTTTAAAGTGCAATGTATGCAGCAGAGAATATATTCTTGAAGAAGGAAATCTAAGACAAAATAAATAGCGGAGTTGAGAAATGGAATTCAGAGATTTAAGAGCCCAATACGATAAGTATAAAGAAGAGATAGATTCAGCTATTCTGGAAGTGATCCACAACACGAGCTTTATCAGTGGGAAACAAGTTGAAACTATAGAAAAAAGACTGGCGAAATATGTGGGAACGAAGCACTGCATTTCTTGCGCGAACGGAACTGAAGCTATGTCCCTTGTTCTTACGGTCTGGGACATTAAGGAAGGCGACGCAGTATTCGTTCCGGATTTTACTTTTTTCTCAACCGGTGAAGTGGTAGCAGCAAGAGGGGCTGTGCCTGTTTTCGTGGATGTCCGCAGGGATACCTTCAATATTGATACGGTAAAACTTGAAAAGGCCATTAACAGAGTTATAGACGAGGGGAAGCTTATACCTAAAGCTATTATTCCTGTGGACCTTTTCGGACTTCCCGCAGACTATACCGAGATCGACAGGATCGCCGGACAATATGGGTTAAGAATACTTGAAGACGGAGCCCAGGGATTCGGCGGAAGCATTGATGGGAAGAAAGCATGCAGATTCGGAGACGCTGCCACTACATCCTTTTTCCCTGCCAAGCCTTTGGGATGCTATGGGGACGGCGGTGCGATTTTCACGAATGATGACGAATTGGCTTCCTTATTAAGTTCTCTTAAAGTGCATGGCAAAGGCTCGGATAAATATGACAATGTCCGTATAGGGGTGAACTCAAGACTGGACACCGTTCAGGCTGCTATACTGGGAGTAAAGCTTACAGCATTCATAGAACATGAACTTGAAGATGTTAACCGGGCATACAGACTCTATACGGATAAGCTGAAAGGATCAGTGGAGACACCTGTGATACCTGCAGGATATGTTTCAAGTTTTGCACAGTATACAATAAAGTTAAAAGATAGAGAAGAACGTGACTCACTTCAGGTATATCTTAAAGGTAAGGGTATACCAAGCATGGTGTATTATGTGAAACCCATGCATAAACAGGGGGCTTTCTCGGATATCAAACATAATGAGGAATATTATTCTGTTACTAATGAGTTGTGCGATGTGGTACTTTCACTGCCCATGCATCCTTATCTGACTGAGGAAGATATAGATATAGTAGTTGATGGTATACGGTCTTATTCAGATAATCGGTATACTGCATAGGATTGGAGTATCTGAATGGAATCAAAACAAAGACAGGTTATAAAAGTTTGCCATGTTACGACTGTACATAGCAGATATGATCCCCGTATCTTCAGTAAGGAATGCAAATCTTTATCAAACAGCGGCTATGAAGTCACTTTGATAGTCAACGATGTCCTGCCCGATGAATCTGTTGATGGAATACGTTTAGTTTCAACGCATCTGAATCCTCGCAACCGATTCGACAGAATGGTGAAAACAAAGAGAAAGATACGTAAACTGATGAAGCAGACTGATGCCCGGGTATACCATTTTCACGACCCGGAGCTTCTGTCGGAAGCTTGTTGGATCAAGAAAAAGGGTAAGGCAGTTATATTCGATTTTCACGAGGATGTATCAAAACAGATACTATTCAAGATATGGATCCCTGCTCCGATGCGCAAATTGGTTTCATATGTATATCGTGTTTATGAAAGATCCGGAGCGAGCAGATTTGACGCTCTGGTCTCTGTTACTCCAAAGATTGTGGAGCGTTTGCGAAAAAGCAATGAAAATACGATAATGATAACAAATTTTCCGGTGGTTCGTGAGGAGACGGGAAATGATTTTTCACAGAAAAAACGTGCTGTCTGCTTTGCAGGAGAGATCAGTGCTCAATGGAACCATGATAAAATAATCCGAGCCATAGCATCTATTGAGGATATAGTGTACATATTAGCAGGTAAGAGTCACCCAACATATATTGAAAAGTTAAAAAGCCTTGACGGGTGGGAGAAAGTGGAATATCTGGGGCGGTTGCCTTTTAAAAAAGTCATAGAGATCTATGACGAATCCATGATTGGTATGACCCTGCTTAATTACGATAATCAGGTAAGTGATGAAGGTACTTTGGGGAATACAAAACTGTTCGAATTTATGCAGGCGGGATTGCCCGTAATATGCTCTGACAACAAAATTTGGAAAGAGATAGTTGAAGAAAACAATTGCGGTTTGGCAATATATCCGGATGATGTTGAAGAAATAAAGAAAGCAATATTATATTTTCTGGATAATATTGACGCAGCCCGACAAATGGGTGAGAACGGGTTAAAGGCTGTCAAAGATAAATATAACTGGTCAACTCAAGAGGTGAAGCTTGTGAAGCTTTATGATTCAGTGGTTTCAGTACCGGAGAAAGTGAAATGAAGATACTAATAGTATCCAAAGGCTATCCAACCCTTAAATACGGTTTATATGGGATATTCGCATTCGACCAGGCGAAAGCACTTGTAAAAGCAGGACATGATGTAATTTTTGCAGCTGTGGATATGAGATCCATACGTAAGTGGAGAAAATGGGGGTACGAAAGTCTTAGAAGTGAAAATGTCAATATCGAGTGCATCAACATCCCCTGTGGCAGCCTGAATAAAAATCTCTGGGAGAAAACAACAGAGACGGCTATGAGGATGTTGTGGCAGAGGATCGAAAAGAAGTTCGGAAGACCCGATGTTATTCATTCTCATTTTATACAGGAGGGATATATTGCCTCAAAGGTCTTTGAATGTGAAGGCATACCTATGGTGATCACCGAACATTATTCAGGTATGAATAAGGGAAACATCGACTCTTACCTGCATAAACTGGGTGAATACACTTATAGCCGTATGGATAAGGTTTTAGCGGTCAGCAATACTCTGGCGGACAACATCAGGAGATCGTTTGGTGTAGAAGTTGTTACTATCCCCAATATAGTTGATCTTGAGAAATTCAACTATACTGAACGAGAAATAAAAGAAAGAGGATTCAATTTTATTTCAGTGGGCAATCTGGTACCTTTGAAAAATATGGACGGGATGATCCGGGCGTTTGTAAAAGCTTTTAAAACTACTGAGGGAGTTCATCTGTATATCGCCGGAGACGGACCGGAACGCAGGAAAATCGAAGGTTTGATAAATGATTCCGGAATGAATGATAGAATATTTCTGACCGGATATATGGACAGAAGTGCAATAGCTGCTCTGATGAATGGTTGCGATTGCTTTGTACTTGCTTCACGTTCAGAAACATTCGGAGTTGCACTGATCGAGGCAATGGCAGCAGGATTGCCGGTCATTTCTACCAGGAGCGGAGGACCGGAAGATTTTATTGACGAGCAGAACGGGATACTAGTCCCGGTAGATGATCAGGAAAAGTTTAGAGAAGCTATGATATTTATGTATGAAAACATTGAGAGATACAGTGGGGAGAAAATTTCCAAAGAGATAACAAGAAAATACAGTCCTCAAAGTGTAACTGGATCACTGTTAAAGATATATGAAGAGGTTTGATGTGCATAATAACACTATGAAGAAAGATGAAGAACTCGTTTCCATAATAATGCCGGCATATAATTGTGTTGATTTTATTGGAATAACACTGAACTCTGTGATTGCACAGACCTATCAGAATTGGGAAGTGATCCTTGTGGACGATTGTTCAACGGATAACACTGCAGAGGTCGTGAAAGAATACACCGGAAAAGATCCGCGTGTTAAGTACTTTAAAATGGATAGTAATTCCGGTGCTGCAGTAGCCAGGAATAAAGCAGTTGAACTTGCCCAAGGGAAATATCTGGCATTCCTTGACAGTGACGATATTTGGTTTCCGGATAAGTTAACTAAACAGATTAATTTCATGAAGACCAACGACTATCTTTTTTCATGTACTGAATATACCAAGATCGATGAGAACGGTAATGATCTTGGCAGGACAATAGGTGTAAGGAAGCATAGTGATTATAGTGACATCCTTAAGAAAAATCCCGGGAATTCAACAGTTATATATAACGCCGAAGCTGTTGGAAAAATTACGATCCCGAACATCAGAAAACGAAACGATTATGTTATGTGGCTTTCTGTTGTCAAGAAAGCAGTTAAACTTTACGGACTTGCGGAACCGTTAGCCAGTCACAGGATAAGAGAAGGTTCTCTTTCTAAGAGAAAGACTGATCTGGTGGGGTATCACTGGAAAGTTTACAGAGATATCGAAAGGTTGTCTCTGCTGCGGTCCTGCTATCTGATATGTTATTGGGTAACAGTTACTGTGTTAAAATTGAGATAATGTATCTATCGCTGAAAGGAGCCGGAGTAACTGATGAAAATACTGATAACGGGTAAGAATAGTTACGTTGGTACTTCATTGGAGAAATGGCTCAGCAAGGAGCCTGCAAAATACGAAATCAAAACAGCTGATATGATTGACGGATCATGGGAAGCAATTGATTTTAGTATCTTTGATGTGGTTTTCCATGTGGCTGCTGTGGTGCATAAGAAAGAAAGACGAAAATCCCGTGATATTTATTTTAAAGTCAATAGGGATCTTGCAGTCGAGGTAGCACATAAGGCAAAGAAGAGCGGGGTAAAACAGTTTGTTTTCATGAGTTCAATGGCGGTGTTTGGTGAAATCGGCAAAGTAGGAGAAGATCTTGTTATTCATGATAACACTCCGGTGAATCCCAAATCTTTTTATGCTGAAAGCAAGGCAGCTGCTGAAAGAGCGATGTTGAAACTAAAAGATGAAGCGTTTAAAATAGTTATACTCAGACCACCAATGGTTTATGGACATGGATGTCCGGGCAACTATTCATTATTGGAGAAACTGGCTTTAAAATCACCTGTTTTCCCGATGATTGAAAACAAACGCAGCATGATATCAATAGACAAATTATGCCAGGAAATCAAGTATCATATGGATAATGAGAGCAGTGGGACATTTCATCCGCAGGATGATAAGTATGTCAACACAAGTCTGTTAGTGAAAGAGATAGCTATAAATAATGGTAAAAAGATACATTTATCAAGAGCAGCTGGAGCAATGATTGTTTTTGCCGGCAGGAACATCGGTATCATTAAGAAAGTTTTCGGCAACCTGGTTTATAGCATGGAGGATATTTGACTTGATTTATCTAAGGATCAAAAGAGTTTTGGATATTGTTTTTTCTTTGGTTGCTCTTATTTTGCTTTCTCCAGTTTTTGTTGTACTTATCATTGCTATCAAGATCGGCTCGAAAGGACCAGTTTTATTTAGACAGACAAGGATCGGTATCAGGAAGAGTCATTTTGACATATTAAAATTCCGTACTATGCGAACAGATTCACCGAGTGATGTGCCGACTCACCTTTTAGAAAATCCTGATGAATGGATAACCAAGGTCGGGAGGTTCATGAGAAAGACGAGTCTGGATGAACTTCCTCAGATATTCAATGTTCTTAAAGGCGAGATGAGCATTATTGGACCAAGGCCTGCCTTGTGGAACCAGTTTGATCTGATCGAGGAGAGAGATAAATACGGAGCAAATGATATTCCGGTGGGCCTTACCGGGTGGGCTCAGATAAATGGCAGAGATGAGCTGAAGATATCCGAGAAGGCAATGCTCGACGGAGAATATGCTGAAAAGATAGGATTTGCAATGGATTTCAAATGCTTTTGGGGTACAATAATAAGCGTTCTTCGGCATGAAGGAGTTGTTGAAGGCCGTAAAGATAAAAGGAGTTCGAAATGAAGATTATGATCACCGGAGCAGCCGGGTTTATAGGATTTCATTTGTCTCGCAGATTGCTTGAGATGGGACATATCGTTACCGGAATAGATAATTTAAACGATTATTATGATCCGGCTCTCAAACTTTCAAGACTTGAGATATTGAATGCTCACGATGCATTCACGTTCATCAAAGCAGATCTGAAGGATAAGGAAGCAGTTGATAAGGTTTGGGCCAAACAGAAGCCTGAATATGTGGTCAACCTGGCGGCTCAGGCCGGTGTCAGATATTCGATCGAAAACCCGTATGCTTACGTTGACAGCAATCTTATAGGTTTTATGAATATCCTTGAGGCCTGCAGGAATAATCCCGTTAAGCACCTTCTGTATGCTTCTTCGAGCTCTGTTTACGGGGGAAACAAAGTCGCTCCGTTTTCTACGGGACACAACGTAGATCATCCGGTCTCGTTATACGCTGCTACCAAGAAATCGAATGAACTTATGGCTCATACTTACAGCCATCTTTACGGGATCCCTACTACAGGACTGAGGTTCTTCACTGTATATGGACCTTTCGGGAGACCGGATATGGCTTATTATTCTTTTACCCGGGATATTCTCGCCGGAAGACCTCTTAAAGTTTTCAACCATGGAAAAATGGAACGCGATTTTACCTATATTGACGATATCGTTGAAGGTGTTGTTAAACTTATAGACAGGATACCGGTTGTAAAAAGGGACTGGGATGAGAGCAGAGATGATCTGAGTACGAGCTTCGCGCCTTATAAGATATATAATATTGGTAATAACGATCCGGTCCCGCTGATGAGATTCATCAATGCTCTTGAGACCGCTCTTGGGAAAGAGGCGGAGAAGGTCTTTATGGATATGCAGCCGGGTGATGTTATGAGAACATATGCTGATGTTTCCGATCTTGAACGGGATATAGGGTTTAAGCCATCTACGAGCATCGAGGACGGACTCAGGAAATTCGTTGACTGGTATACCGGATATTATGGTGAAGGAGGTTCGGCAAAATGAAAATCGCTGTTGCCGGTACAGGATATGTTGGTTTATCTAACGCGGTGCTTCTTGCTCAACACAATGAAGTCGTTGCCTTGGACATTGTTCAAGCTAAAGTGGATATGATCAATTCCCGCAAGTCACCTGTGAGTGATCCGGAGATCGAAGAGTATCTTGCGACCAGACCGCTTGACCTTAGAGCGACTGCCGATCCGGATGAAGCTTTCGAAGGAGCGGACTATGTTATCATATCCACCCCCACCAATTACGATCCTGAACTGAATTACTTCGATACAAGTTCGGTTGAGTCCGTCATATCACAGGTCCTCTCGATCTCACCTGACGCAGTTATGATCATAAAATCAACTGTTCCTGTAGGATATACTGTTTCCGCAAGAGAGAAATTCGGTACGGAGAATATTATTTTCAGTCCTGAGTTCCTCCGTGAAGGTAAAGCGCTTTATGATAATCTTTATCCTTCTCGCATCGTTGTGGGAGAAGTTTCTGACCGTGCACGGGTTTTCGCGAGACTTCTGTCGGAAGGGGCTGTGAAGATAGATATCCCTGTTCTTTTTACCGGATCGACCGAAGCAGAAGCAGTCAAGCTTTTCGCCAATACATACCTCGCATTGAGGGTGGCGTTCTTCAATGAACTGGATTCTTATGCTGAAATAAGAGGACTGGATACTAAACAGATCATCGACGGAGTTTGCCTTGATCCGCGGATAGGTACGCATTACAATAACCCTTCTTTCGGCTACGGCGGGTATTGTCTGCCGAAGGATACCAAGCAGCTTCTTGCGAATTATAAGGATGTTCCGCAGAATATCATGTCGGCGATCGTTGATGCTAACAGGACCAGAAAGGATCATATTTCGGATATGATAATCCGAAGGGATCCACGGATCGTAGGTATCTACAGGCTCACGATGAAGACGGATTCGGATAATTTCAGGCAGTCTGCCATACAGGGTGTCATGAAACGCCTGAAAGCCAAGGGTATCAAGGTGATCGTCTATGAGCCCGCTCTTAAGGAGAAGGAATTTTTCAGGTCGCGGGTGATCAGGGATCTTGATGAATTTAAGAAGATCTCGGATATTATCGTTGCTAACAGAGTATCAGATGAGATAAGTGATGTTGTAGAAAAGGTTTACACGAGAGATCTTTTTGCGAGGGATTGAGTGATACGGATATTATGGCTTGTTAATAT
>JAQVYV010000147.1 GCA_028708525.1 Eubacteriales bacterium | reverse complement strand
CTAAAGTGAAATTATAGTAATCTGTGTATTTGCTTTCATCTCCGGCCCACAACGCATCTACGGCCTGTGTGAACCACGGGTGAAGATTGGATGTATGATTCACGACCAGGTCGATGATGATCTTCACATCTCTCTTATCCGCTTCGGTAATGAGTTCTTCGAAATCCTCCATCGTTCCGTATTGCGGATCGATAGCATAATAATCTTTCACATCATATTTGTGATAGGTCGGAGAAGGCATTATCGGCATGAGCCATATCCCATCGGCACCCAGGTCTTTTGAAATATAGTCCAATTTTTCGGTAACACCTTGCAGATCACCGATACCGTCGCCGTCGGAATCATAGAAGCTCCGGACGAAGATCTCATAATAGTTTCTGTATTTGTCAGATATCTTTTCCGGCTGATCACTTTTAACGCATGAAATCGGAGCGAAACCCAGAAAAACCAGAGCGGCAGAAACTGCTGCCGCCCTGATGACATATTTTCCGAATGATTTAGCATGTCCGAACGGGATCATCCTTTTACCGCACCCCCTGTAACGCCTTCAACATAATATTTCTGCATATAAATAAACAAAATCGTTATAGGTATCGCTATGAGCACCGCACCTGCGCAGAATTGCGTAAAGTACCTGTAAATATTCTCGCGGGTTATCATCTGGTAAAGTCCGAGGGCGATCGTGTAGTTGTTGTAATTATCTTTCATGATAACACTTACGAAAATAAAATCGACCCATGGCGCAATGAAAGACATCAATACGGTATATACCACTATCGGCTTTGAAAGCGGAAGTATTATCCTCCAGAAAATCGTGTTCTGATTCGCTCCGTCAACTATTGCCGCTTCATCCAGGACCCTGGGTATCGTATCGAAAAACCCTTTGGCTATAAAATACCCGAGCCCTGCGGCACCCGAATAGACAAGCACAAGCGCGGTCAGTGACTGAGAAAGACCCATCGCCTTCAGGATAAAGTATATCGCTATCATAGACATGAACCCGGGGAACATACCGAGGATAAGTCCTATATTCATTATCCCCTTTCTGCCCCTGAAACGCAGTCTGCTGAGCGTATAGCTTGTCATAAGTACCAGTATCGTTGAAATCACACAAGTAAATACCGCTACGATAAGCGTATTAATAAACCATCTCGGATAATTGAACAGGCCTGTCTCGGTAAATAATCTGGTGTAATTGGCGACAGTATATTCTTTGGGGAAAATATACGGTGTCCAAGCTCCGGGCTCCCCTCTGAACGAAGTCATTATGAGCCAGAGTATCGGCATGATCCATACAACACTCATGGCACTCAGAATGATATATATCGCAAGATTAGAAAAAGAGAACTTTCTTCGTTTTGTTTTCATTGGAAAGTTTCCTCCTTTTTCGTTGAACTGGACATGTTATATACGATAAGCGACATCGCAGCTGATATGGCAAAAATGATTATCCCTATGGCCGAAGCCAGATTGTAATCCTGATTATTGACAGTCAGCTTATATAGCCAGGTAACAAGCAGGTCTGTCTTTCCCGCCTGATAATAATCCAGTGACAGCGGTCCTCCGCCTGTTAAAAGATATATAACGTTGAAATTGTTGATATTCCCTACAAACTGCGTTATTAAATACGGCGTAGTCACAAAGAGCATATAAGGCAAGGTGATCCTGGTGAATGTTTTCACCGGATTTGCTCCGTCGATCCGTGCGCTCTCGTAAAGATCCGCAGGTATATTCATAAGTATTCCGCTTGTTATAAGCATGGTATAGGGTACACCTACCCAGATATTGACCACGATGACTGTTATTCTCGCATACAACGCATTGGTTAGGAACTGGATCGGACCTATGCCCAAATATCCTAGCAGAACATTCATCGCCCCCTGATCGGCCAGAAGTCTTGACATAAGCATCAGACTAACAAACTGAGGAACGGCTATCGTCATTACGAAGATCGTACGCCATAGCTTCTTCAGTCTGATACCTTTCTTATTTATCATGAGTGCCAGTATCATACCCAGGATATAGTTCGAAAATGTTGCAAAGAATGCCCATATCAGTGTCCACTGAAGTATTCCGACAAAAGTTCTTGCTTGCAGAGGGTCGTTCCAGAAAATATTTCTGAAGTTCTCGAGACCGACCCATGTGAAAAGATTTCCCGGAGGCTGATGGCTTTGATCATAATTAGTAAAGGCTATCAGTATCATAAAGATCAGCGGGAGAATAGTGAATGTGACAACTCCTATTGTCGGAAGAGTTAGGAAAGTAACATGCAGATTAGAATCGAACAGACTTCTGATGTCCCGGATCATGTTATTCAGTTTCCCGCCGCGTTCCTTAGTAAGTTGATTATTGTATGCCGTCTTGATATTAAGGTGATAGATAACCAGAAACGCTAATATTATAATAATAGTCATAACACTGAAAAGCAGTATCAACATCGAATTGTCACCCTGGACGTACTCATAGATCTGCAGTTCCTCGTTCCATACTTCTACCCTTGTAGCTGTCCCGAGTGTCGGTAGCAGTTTCAGCTGACCTAACCCGAAATTGAACAGGTAGACAATAAACGAAGCCTGTAAGAAAAGGAACAGAAGACCTTTGATTATCTGCCCTCTGAGAAAACACCCCGCACCCATTATAAGGTAAGATATTTTCGTTATTATGTCCCCTGCCGCGAATGTCATGAAATAATTCTTAATAAATCTCATCTGACTCCCCCTTTGAAGGACGGGGACGGAGGTAAACCACCCCCCGTCCACGTCGACCGCTTATAACGGGATCATCCCTGGATCTGAGCTACCATCTCATCCAGCATTTCCTGGATCGTTTTGGAGTAATCTTTCGCTTCCATAGCTGTTCCGAATGCCTCAGCAGGTACCCAGTATCCGCCAAGTACTTCCTTCTGTGAAACAGCATGCTGATTCTGCTCAGCAAGAGCGGCAAGAGCAACATTGGCTTTCACTTCTTCACTGTTAGCTGCATTTATATTCGCAGGTCCCATTTGCCTGGTTTCAAAACGTTTGATCTGATTCTCTTCATTGGTAAGCCATTCTGCAAGTTCCATCGCTGCGACCGGTGCTTGTGTCTGACTGCTGACACCTACGAGTTTGAATCCGGCAAAACTGCTCATCTGAGCCTGGGTCCCACCCATATTGAACTCAGGAAGTTTAGTTGCAGCGTAGTTTTCTCCAAGCTTCTCGGAAATCGCCTCAGCATTCCATGTTCCGCTCACACCTGCTGCGATAGTTGTTCCGATCCCGCCTGTAAGCACAGCATCATCTCCGGCAAGGAAAGCATTGTGTGCTGTAAAAGCTTTGATAGCTTCACCGGCCTTTACACCGTTGGCATTATTAAAATCACAGACCTGCTTTCCATCTTCTCCTACAGTAAGTTTCCCGCCTGCACCCAGAAAGAAAGACGCTATATACCAGCCGTTGGATACGTCCATGAAAACCTTCTTACCTGCAGCATCAGCAACAGTAAGCATCGTGTCAAGGCTTTTCACATCTTCAGCGGAGAAAACGCTCTTATCGTAATACATAAAGTAACCGTTATCTGCTGTTGAAGGATATGCATAAAGCTTATCATTTACTGTAGAAGCTTCAATGGACCCTTCCATATTTGCAGCAATGATGTCAGCTTTATTACGCGTCACTTCATACAGAGCACCCGCATTCACCAGATCAACTATCTGATCATTAGCAAACTGAAACACATCTGCGGCAGCAGCCGGATCTTCAAGGACCTTTGTCTTGGCATCTGCTTCACTGACAACTCCCAATGTAATGACATAATTAGCATCAGTGTGAGCAGTTTTAAACGCGTCTATCATTTCCTGCAGCATAGCCTGGTCTTCCTGCGAACCCCATACCTTCAACGTGATCGTCTCCGGTTCCTTCTTACAGCCGGCAAGCACAGCTCCAAACATAGCTAACGTAAGAATAATCGCTAAAATCTTTCTCATAATCATCTCTCCTTTTCAATTATTTAAAGCAGCCTATCTGCTTCAAAACAAAGATATATATATAAAACTCATACACTTCTGACAGAATCACCTTCTATTATCAGTGTATCGAGCACTATATTTCTGCCAGTATCCCGCCCCTCGATATTATCT
>JAQVYV010000146.1 GCA_028708525.1 Eubacteriales bacterium | reverse complement strand
CTCCTTTATTCCGGACAGGATGCTGTTAAAAATGGCCCTGAATCTCTCATCTTCTAAAGCTGCAATACCTCCGACTGATGCAATGGCTCCCAAAGAAGCATCAAACGGTATCCTGCCAAGGATACTTATTCCTTCTTTCAAACAATAATCTTCCGAAGGGTTTGGTTTATCTGTACACTTATTAAGAACGACCCCGTACTTCTTTCCGAAGACCTTAACAAGTTCATGGACCATCTCAAGGTTATGTCTTCCGAAAATCGTAGGTTCCGCTACAAGCACACAGTAATCAGCATATCTTATACTTTCCATGACAATGCACGCACTTCCGGGCGGGCTGTCAATAAAGACATCCTCCTCTCTATTTACATGAACTTCTTTAAGTATCCGTTTGACTATAGGTATCCCTGAAGCGACACCCACCTTCATCGTACCCGACATGAATGTCGTATTTCCTGACGTCCCTTTTTCAAACTTGCCTACTGTTTTATTCTTTTCAGTTATGGCTTTCCGGGGGCATACTAACGTACAACCTCCGCATGAATGACAAATATCTTCAAACACTATGACCTTGTTTCCTGTATATGCCAAGGCATTGAAATTACAGAAATCTATGCATTTTCTGCACCCGTCACACAGATCGGCGTCAATTACGGGAATCTTTACATTCACTTCTTCTTCATGTGATATCACGGGGTTTAGAAAAAGGTACCCGTTAGGTTCTTCAACATCACAATCTGCATAAGTTCCACACTCGGAAACAACAGCCATATTCACTGAAACAAGAGTTTTCCCTGTCCCGCCTTTGCCACTTAATATTGAAATCAGCAAATCGTCAGCCTCCGTGACCGTGGAAACCGGGGTGGATATCGGTCAAAGATGAAAGTTTCCCGGCGAGATAGAAATCTATATTCTCATCAGCTGTTCCCTCAACGGTCTTGAAAACACTTACTCCGGCATTTACAAGAACTTGCGAGGCGTTCTCTCCGCATCTTGGGGTAAGAACAACTTTCGATTTGCTGTCAACAATCATCTGAGCCGCCTTTATTCCTGCACCGCCCTGAGCTTGAGCAGCTGTGTTAACTATATATTCATACACTCTCTTTTCAGTATCGTAAATCATATAGAACGGTGCCCTTCCAAATGATACGCATACATCACTCTTTTCTGTCTCTTCATTTACCGGAATCGCTATCAACATTTTCACATTCTCCTACAAATCATTTTAAGCATATGCTAATTAAATTATACGGTATTACTGGCATATGTCAATAACTATCTTCATGCAAAAACAAAATCAAGCAAAAATCAATGCTCTTTATGATTTGATAATGTTGCAGATTTTATATATAATAGTTATCAAAAAGAATTAATTATTATTTACTATCTATTCTGCAAGCAAAAAGCATAGGAGGGTTTTCGTATGAAAGAAATCAAGAGAGAAAAGCTGACAACCGTTGCCGGTGCTCCGGTCCCGGACAACCAGAATTCTGTAACTGCAGGACCAAGAGGACCAATGTTATTACAGGATGTGTGGTATCTTGAGAAACTGGCGCATTTTGACCGC
The DNA here is from genome assembly GCA_028708525.1 of Eubacteriales bacterium. Lineage (GTDB taxonomy): Bacteria > Bacillota > Clostridia > Saccharofermentanales > UBA5734 > JAQVYV01. Next base: position 2,577 of record JAQVYV010000146.1, on the reverse strand, counting down.
GAAGTGATACCGGAACGCAGAATGCACGCTAAAGGCTCCGGAGCATTCGGAACATTCACTGTAACACATGATATATCAAAGTACACCCGAGCTAAGATTTTTGCCGAAGTGGGGAAAAAGACTGACATGTTCGTACGATTCTCAACAGTTGCCGGTGAAAGAGGTGCAGCAGACGCCGAACGGGACATTCGCGGATTCGCAATGAAGTTCTATACTGAGGAAGGAAACTGGGATCTGGTCGGGAACAACACACCTGTATTCTTTTTGCGAGATCCTCTGAAATTTCCTGATCTTAATCATGCTGTTAAACGAGACCCTAAAACAAATATGAGAAGCGCTAAGAACAACTGGGATTTCTGGTCTTCACTGCCTGAAGCACTTCATCAGGTAACCATAACCATGAGTGACCGCGGTATTCCATTCTCATACAGGCATATGAATGGTTACGGCAGTCACACATATAGCATGATCAATGCTCAGAATGAAAGAGTATGGGTCAAATTTCATCTTAAGACGCAACAGGGCATCAGGAATCTTACTGATCAGGAAGCTGAAGCGATCGTTGCTAAGGACCGTGAAAGTCATCAAAGAGATCTTTTCGAATCTATCGAGAAAGGTGATTTCCCGAAATGGACCATGCATATACAAGTAATGACCGAAGATCAGGCAAAAGGGATGCCTTACAATCCGTTCGATCTGACCAAAGTCTGGTTCAAGAGTGAATTTCCTTTGATCGAAGTCGGCTATTTCGAACTGAATAGAAACCCTGAAAATTATTTTCTCGACGTTGAGCAATCTGCGTTCAACCCGGCCAATATAGTACCCGGAATAGGATTTTCTCCCGACAGGATGCTACAGGGCAGACTTTTCTCTTACGGAGACGCGCAACGTTACCGTCTTGGTGTCAACCACCACCAGATACCTGTCAACGCACCCAAATGCCCTGTTAACAGTTATCACCGTGACGGACAGATGAGGGTCAACAGTAACGCAGGCTCAACTATTGGTTATGAACCCAACAGTTACGGTAAATGGCAGGAACAGCCTGAATTCACTGAACCTCCGTTGCATCTTGAGGGTGCTGCTGACAGCTGGGATTTCCGTGAAGATGATGATGATTATTTCACTCAGCCGGGCAAACTGTTCAGGATGATGACTCCCGAACAGAAGCAGCTCCTTTTCGAAAACACCGCAAGAAATATGGGTGATGCACCTGATGAGATAAAGATCAGACATGCACGCAACTGCGGGAAGGCTGACACTGACTATGGCATTGGCGTTGCTTTAGCGCTGGGCTTCTCTGCCGATATTATAAGCTGATCCTGCATTGCAAACTGAAACCCAATACCTTGAAGCTGTGTGTTAGTTGATATACTGAAATCAGATCAACACTGTAAAGGGTAACTCCTCTTATCTTCTTCCCATGTTGCCGGGTGTTTTGACTGAAGACTTTCCGTTTATACTGCCACAGCTTCTTCTATAGGTATGACCTGTATGGTAAAATGATGAATATCATGAACATGCGGGGGGCAGAATGAACCCAAAACTTAAAACAGCTATAATAGGTTGCGGCGTAGTAGCCGCAAAGCACATGAAAGCGATCCTGCATAACAGTGACAGGATCGAATTGGCGGCAATATCCGACATCAACGATTCAGCAATGAATACCTTGCTCAAGAAATCATACAGGAACAACTCACTGCGTTTGTCTATAAGGCAATATACTGACTATCGGGAAATGCTCGATAATGAGAAACCGGACATCACGATCATAACGACTCCTGCCGGCACACATTTCCGTATCGCAGCCGATGCTCTCAGTCGGGGTTCAAACATTTTATTGGAAAAGCCGATGACTCTGACTGTTTCAGAGTGTGAACAACTAAATAACATTGCCGCTAAAGGTAATCTGAGGATCGCATTGGGGCATATTTACAGATATTTCCCGTTGGTGCAGATAATTGCGCGCGATTTACGACACGGAGTTTTCGGAACGCCTTTGTATGGAAGCGTAAACGTCTTCTGGGGACATGGTCAGGATTACTATGACAAAGCTCCCTGGCGTGGCACATGGAGTCAGGACGGAGGAGTAATAATGAACCAGACGATACATGCGATCGATCTGATGAGTTATTTCCTTGGCGGCAAAACAACCGAAGTATCCGGTATGACAGCAAGGCAGACTCATGACATGGAGGCTGAAGACCTGGGGATGTCTATTATAAGGAAAGATAACGGCACATACATTACAGTAACCGGTACTACATCATCTGACCCGTCTTATCCTGAAGCTTCTTTCGACGTATTATGCACTGAAGGCAGGATCAAGGCAGGGATCGTCTCCGGTAAACCATATTTCAGGATCACTTCACGAAACGGATTCAGAAATAAGACAAGAAAAATGAATTTCTATTATATTAAACGTTACATAGGTGAGATCGTGCACGAATGCGGCTTCAAGTGGCTCTTCAGAATAGGAAATCCACATTCATTTATCTTAAAGGATCTTGCTTCGTCGATCATTGAAGGCAGTTTTCCGGTAGCAGACGGAGCGTCCGGAGAAGAATCGGTCCGCAC
>JAQVYV010000024.1 GCA_028708525.1 Eubacteriales bacterium | reverse complement strand
AGTGCTCCTTCAGGTTTAAAGCACTTGTATCCTGCCGATGTTATGACATTATACAGCATATCGCATCTTCTTCTGTAGCTTTCGATGTCAACTTTGGCCTTTATCGATCTCTCAATTACTCTCTGCATGATCGCAGGGGCATTAACAAAACCAAGAGACCTGTTGGCTGTTATGCATGCGGCGATCATATCATCATGATCCTCACAATCCGGTGAAACAGCAAGGTACCCTATCCTGTCGCCGGGCAGTGCAAGTGTCTTGCTCCAAGAATAACACATTATGAGATTTCTTATCAGATCCATTGTTCTTGGAACACATACATCTCCAAACACAACTTCTCTGTAAGGTTCATCTGAAATCACATAAACAGTATGGTCAAGAGCCTGTAGAAACGCATCAAGTCTCCTTAACATGTCCTCTGAATAAACGACACCGCTGGGATTATTAGGGGTATTGATTATCATAGCCTTTGTTCTCACAGACAGTGCTTCTGCAAGAGACGTAAAATCAATTTCAAAGGTCTCCCGGTCACATCCTACAATCTTCGGTATACCTCCGTGATTTCCTATATACGCAAAATATTCCACAAAATAGGGCGTAACAACAATAACCTCATCACCCGGATCTATGATAGCCTTAAGAGCAACATTGATCGCACCTGCAGCACCGGCTGTCATTACGATATCATCAGGGGCAGGTTTCACGAAAGCACCATCACTCAATGAATCGGCTACAGCTTGTCTTGTGGAAAGATACCCTGCGTTACTCATATATTTATGAGTTCCGGGCTCATCGGACGCAGCAATTTCCTTGAAAGCATTCACAACTGCTTCAGGTGGCTCAAGATCCGGATTTCCTATGCTGAAATCGAAAACATTTTCATCACCGTAAAGTTTCTTCAACCTGTTCCCCTCCTCAAACATTTTACGTATGAGTGAAGAGTTTTTAAGAGATTCTTTCATTGATCTTGATATCATAGTTCATCCTCAATTGATTCGATTAGATTTAATTATTTTATATCACTTTGTCCTGCTTTTCAAAACTCCCGCCTTTAAGCGGGAGTTTTGAAAACATAATATGATCATATCGTAACTATTATCTCAGAAGATCTCCGGATCACTCAAGATTAGAGGTGCATGCAGGGCATCTGGTAGCTGTTATATCCACAGCAGTCTTACAGAACGGGCAAACCTTTGTTGTCGGCGCAGCTGCCGGTGCTTCTTCTTTCTTCTTCGCCATCTTTGCCTTAGTTCCTGATATAGCCTTGATCATCAGGAAGATAACGAGGGCTATGATCAAGAAATCAATAACCTGCGTAATGAACAACCCGTAATTGAGCGTAGGTATATTAGCTGCAACAGCTTCCTCTAAAGTCGTCACTGTTGTCCCTGCGGGTATCTCCTTAAGAGGTACGAACATATTGGCGAAATTTGCTCCTCCCGTAAGAAGTCCTACAAGCGGCATTATCAGGTCGTTAACTATCGAAGAAACGATTTTCCCGAACGCACCTCCTATGATAACACCAACAGCCAGATCGATAACATTTCCTTTGAACGCGAATGCTTTGAACTCTTTCCACATAATCTTTATCTACCTTTCTTAGTTTTTATAGCAAAAACTAACTTTATTATATCAAAGTTTTACTAATAGTGAGTCATTATTAGATGAAATAACATGCACGGGATAAATTTCACCGGGCTTGATTTTTGCTCTATCATTCTCATCAGTAAAATGCGCTACTGCGTGCATGTAGTTTGCAGTGTATCCCTCGGTCTTATCTCCATCCAAAGTCTCCGCAAGTATCTCCGGATAAGTCCCAACATGCCTTGCCAAATGAGCTTTTTTCATTTCAGACGCCAGTTCGAGAAGTTGCCGGCTGCGTTCATTAACGATCTCCGGCAGCTTTTGTTCCTTCATCCCGGCTGCTTTGGTCCCTTCGCGCTTGGAATATTTGAATATATGCATGTCCATGAAATCCATCTTTCTGCTAAAATCCATAGTCTGCTGATGCTCCTCATCTGTCTCACCCGGGAATCCTGTTATCAGATCTACCGTAATATTGACATCTCTGAAACAGCTTGTTATCGAACTGACTACTTCAGCAAAACAGCAGGTATCATATTCCCGGTTCATCCTCTTTAATACTGAATCACTGCCGCTTTGCAGTGAAAGGTGAAAATGCGGACAGATCTTCTCATTCACAGAAAGTCTTCTTATGAAGTCTTCAGTCATAGAGTAAGGCTCAAGTGACCCTAGTCTTATCCTTTTTATCCCATCGATAAGTGCTATCTCCTCTGCAATCTCTGCCAGTGAATGTATGCCTTTGCCTTTATCTGATCCAAAGGCCGAAAGATCGATCCCCGTAAGAACGACTTCTTTAAAGCCATTCATAGCAAGCATCCTGACTTCCTCAAGGACCTGATCAGAGCTCCTGCTTCTTACTCTTCCTCTGGCATATGGAATGATACAATAGGAACAGAATCTGTTACACCCATCTTCGATCTTGACAAACGCACGCGATCCATCGAAAGAAGTGACAGGTCCGATTTCATCATACTCTTCAGGGCATTCTGCCTCCCGATCAATTCTGTCCGTACCGGCTATCTTCTTGTTTCTTCCGGATATAAACTCTTCCGCCATTTCAAATGCCTTCGTTTTATCCCCGGTTCCCAACACTATATCCGCCTGTGCTGAAGATCCACTGATTTGGATCTGGCAACCCATAGCTATAACAACTGCATGCGGATTAAGCTTGCGCGCGCGTCTAATGAACTGGCCGGATTTTCTTGCCGCTTCTCCGGTAACAGTACAGGTGTTGATCACATAAACATCACACACCTCATCAAACCCAAGGACCTTATATCCGGCATTTACAAATCTCTGCATCACAGCGTCTGTTTCATATCTGTTTACTTTGCATCCCAAAGTATGGAATCCTGCAGTTCTTTCAGCCATTTTTCTCTGAGCTCCTGTATACTTATAGATATGTTTGGACATTTTATAACACAAACATCGATTCACTACAAGGTAAAGCTGTGATAGAATTTGCATTGGAGGTATATATGACTGGTTTTGAAATTAAGTTAAGGTCCATCAACGATGTCAAGGAGTTCGTAAGGATCGCGAATATGTATGATCACGATATAGATTTGATTTCAGGAAGATACATTGTTGACGCAAAGTCCATAATGGGAATATTCAGTCTCGATCTTTCTCTTCCAATACGGGTCGAAGTACATGAGGGAGACACAGAAGGATTAATGAAAGAATTGAAAAGCTTCATCACAGATTAAGAAACAATAAAGCCCGGATTATTCCGGGCTTCTCAGTTCTGATCCGATCATCTTTCTTGTAATCAAACTCCGCGTCCAGTCATCAGATACAACGCTATTGTCAGAGCAAGAAAAAGCACAGCCAATACTGTAGTAAGTTTCTTAAGAAGACCGTCTATACTTCTTCCCTTGGTCTTGCCGAAAAAGGTCTCAGCACCTCCGGCAATGGCACCCAAGCCTCTCGCTTGTCCCTGTTGAAAAAGAACAAGTGCTATAAGCCCGATCGCCGCAATAACATCAATCAATATCAAAACTACTGTAAAAGCCCCCATCTGGCACCTCCGAATTTTCTGAACGAGACCCATATCTGGCGGGTCCGAAGCAAATAGATTATATCATACATTCAACGTATTGCAAGCATTTGATCTTCATCCGAACAGAGAATCAACAAATGGCTCAGGTTCAAAATCTACCAAATCCTCAGCCCTTTCACCCAGCCCGGCCATAATGATAGGAATGGATGTCTCAGCAGCTACAGCCAGAGCTATTCCTCCTTTAGCATTACTGTCAAGTTTCGTAAGGATCACCCCGTCAAGCACCGTAGCCTCATTGAATATCTTGGCCTGTACAACAGCATTCTGACCTGTAGTGGCATCAACTACAAGGAAAACACCGATCCTTGCATCAGGAGCCTCCCTCCGTGTTATACGCTCTATCTTCGCGAACTCTTCCATTAGATTCTTCTTGTTATGGAGTCGTCCTGCTGTATCGATGATAAGGACATCGGCTTTTCTGTTGATTGCGGCATGCACAGCATCATATACGACCGCACCCGGATCGCTACCTGTTTCGTGCGCTATCACCTGGGCACCGTTAAGATCACCCCAATGCTTAAGTTGTTCTATTGCAGCTGCTCTGAAAGTATCAGCAGCAGCAAGGATGACTTTCTTCCCGGACCTCATATATCTGAGACACATTTTACCTGCGGTAGTTGTTTTACCTGTTCCGTTGACTCCGGCTAGAATAATGATGTTCAGCTTGTTATCTTCAAGTGAATATGGTCTTGCAGGACCCAGGATGTCAAGCATTTCAGTTTTGATAACGCTTACTACAAACTCCTGTCCGGATCCGCCTGAGCGCTTGATTTCAGCTCTTACTTTATCAATGATCCGCATCGCGACGACACTTCCTGTATCAGCGCTCACGAGCGTCATCTCAAATTCATCAAGCATCTCCTCATCAAAACTACCCATACCGGCAGCTATTCGTGTAATACTTTCCGATATGAACTTCCTGGTCTTACCGAGTCCGTCTCTGAATCTATCGAAAATACCCATAACATCTCCCCATTTCGTCAGTCAGTTAATTTCATCGAAAGTATTCTGGATATTCCACGTTCCTGCATCGTCACACCGTAGATCATATCCGCTGCCTCCATGGTCCCTTTTCTATGAGTAACCAGGATAAACTGCGATCTGCTGGTGTAATTCCTTATATACTCACCGAACCTTATTATATTGGCGTCGTCAAGAGCAGCTTCTATCTCATCAAGCACGCAGAAAGGAGATGGTCTTAGTTTAAGTATGGCAAAAAGCAGTGCGATAGCTGTAAGACACCTTTCTCCTCCGGACAACAGAAGCATATTCTGAAGTTTCTTTCCGGGAGGCTGTGCGATAATGTCTATATTGCAATTAAGAACATCCTGTTCATCGCCAAGCACGATCTCTGCCATTCCCCCACCGAACAACTCTGCGAAAACTTCCTTGAAATTTTCATTGATCACCCGAAAATGAGTAATAAACTGCTTCTTCATTTCCGATGTTATCTCTGAAATTATCTTTAAGAGTTTATTCCTGGTCTCTTCTATGTCATCACGCTGTCCTACAAGAAACTCATACCTCTCTGCCACTTTTTCATACTCTTCAATAGCATTTATATTGATATTTCCAAGCTCCTTGATAAGTTTCCTTAGCTCATTCACTTTACGTTGTGCCATAGTTGCGCTTTCTATCTGAATACTCCATTTTGCTGCACTTTCCGTTGTTAGTTCATATTGCTCCCAAAGCTTGTTCTTAGCATCATCAAGAGCTGTTTCTACTCTGACTTTCTTGCCTTCTGACCGGGCAAGTTCAGTCTGAAGATCAGAGGTTTCCTGTGCGGCTATCTGAAATTTGTCATAAAATCCCGAGAGTTGATCATCGATCTCACGCCTGGAGCTTATCAATTTATCCTGCTCAGCTTCCAGCTCTGATTTCACTGCATTCAGTTCACCGATCCTCCGGACTGCTTCATTGTTCTGACCGGCAAGTTCTTCAAGTTCACGGTTGGCTTTAATGATCTCCTCTTCCCTTTTCCTTGAGGCTGCTTCGTACTGTTCTTTCTCTTTCAATATCCTCTCGTTGATTTCCTTAACAGACGCAAGTGACTCTTCAATAGAGTTGACTGAGATCTTCAGATCTGAGATCATCTCTCTAAGTTCATCTCTGTTCTCTTCTTCCTCTTTACTGCTTATTCTGATAAGCTCCAATTCAGCTTTAAGCTTTTCTGTTTCCTCTTCCGACGAAACAGCTTCAGCTTCCAAAGCGTCCGCTTCGCTGTCTATATCCGTTTTCTGCAAGGTTATCTGCTCCTGTTCAGCTCGAAGCATCCCGATCCTTCCTGCACACCTTGATATATCTCTTACTATCTGAGCCAGTCTGCTGTCTTCTCTTATCCTTTCATGTTCTTTGATCGTCAGGAGCTTTTCTGACTCCATTAGTTCTCCTGCAACACCTGTCATTTCTGATTCGATCTCAGGAATCCTGGCAATAAGTTTTGCAGCTTCTTTCCTTGCGTCAGCAGCTTCAGCTGTCAACCTCTCGATATCCCTTGCCCTGCCGAGTACTCCTGTTCCGCGGCCTTTCTGGAAGCCGCCGGTCAGTGCTCCGCCGGGATTAACGACATCCCCCTCAAGTGTAACTATCCTGAACGAATACCCGGTCTTTCTCGCCAGCGAGATAGCATTGTTCAGGTCATCCATTATAACTATCCTGCCGAGAAGGCTGGATACGATTTCTCTTATAGCGTCCGGATACCTAACCAGTTCATCGGCATTACCTATGAAACCCGGTGCATTCCTGGATGAAGCAGCTGACTTATCGTTGCCTCGCCCTCTTATGGAAGATACAGGCAGAAAAGTCGCTCTCCCCAGTCTGTTGGTTTTCAAATAATCTATTAAAGCAGAAGCGGTTTTCTCGGTATCTGTTACTATATTCTGTATACTGCTGCCCAAAGCTATTTCGATCGCAGTTGTATACTTCTCATCAGTTCCGATAAGATCACCGACTGTTCCAAGTATGCTTTCGTTGTTGTAGGTGTTATTGTTTTTCAGATCCATGATAGATTTGACTGCATCACTATAGCCTTCACGAGCTTTCTCGAGTTCTTTTAGCATGCGTACCCGATACTCCAGATTTTCAGTTCTGGATTTAGCTGCATCCGACTGTGACATGATCTCATTTGCCTGCGACCTTGATTTATCCAGACGGATCTTCAGCGAATCGACCTCTTCCGAAACCTTCTGTTTCTCATTTATGATATTATTCAGAAGATCCTCACACTCTTCTTTCTGAATATTGAGTGCATCCTGTTCACTTATAAGCAAAGCTATGTCGCTCTCAACAGACTTTTCTCGCTGTTCGATCATCTTGATCTGTCCTCTTGTCTGTCTTGCCTGCATCCGCTTATCGTAGAGATTCTCTGTAAGTTCATCGATCCTTAACTTGATTCTTTCAGCTTTGGCTTCAGATTCTCCCAGATCACTCAGTATCCCTTGCATCTCAGTTTCATATCCTTCAAGTTTCCGTGAATAAATAACAAGCTGATCCAAAAGGTACTTCTCTTTATCCTTTCTGGATGACATCTCATCTTCAAGCTGTTTGAGTGACTCCTCAAGTGACCCGCCTTCGAGATTGCTTTCATCAAGACGGGAACGTATAGACTCTGATTTCGATTCGTTAAACCCTATCGTTGCAGTATTCTCTTTGATCTTGTCCGTAACAGTCTGTAGCTCAGCTCTTATCTTCTCGATCTCAGCTTCGATTTCCTCAGATCTTGCCGTCAGTTCCCTGTTGTTATGCTTCAAATCATCAAGTTCTATCGTTTTGATATTTATATGTTTAAGGATCGAGTCATATTCTTCACTGTACTCATCATACTTCTGCGAGTACTTTGTGATATTATCGAGGAATAGCGCAATTTCAACAGATTTTAATTCGTCTCTGTGTACAAGGTATTGTCTTGCTACCTTTGCTTGTTGTTCAAGCGGACCTATCTGTGATTGAAGTTCAGCAATGATATCATTTATACGCAGCAGATTCTGCGCTGTATTTTCCAATTTACGCTCAGCTTCATCTTTTCTTGTCTTAAATTTAACGATCCCGGAAGCCTCTTCGAAAACTTTTCTTCTGTCCTCGGATTTATGACTAAGTATCTCATCGACCTTGCCCTGACTTACAATTGAGTATCCGTCTCTTCCGATTCCGGTATCCATGAACATCGTCTGCACATCTTTCAAGCGACAGACGGTTTTATTGATCAAGTACTCACTATCCCCTGACCTGTATAATCTTCTTGAAACCGAGATTTCTGAGTATTCAACAGGAAGCCTTCCGTCAGTATTGTCGATAACCATTGTTACTTCGGCAAAACCCATCGCTCTACGCGATTGAGTCCCTGTGAATATCACATCTTCCATTTTGGATCCGCGCAAAGTCTTAACGCTTTGCTCTCCAAGTACCCAGCGAATAGCGTCTGTAATATTAGATTTTCCGCTTCCGTTAGGTCCTACGATAGCCGTAACACCTTCATGAAATTCTATTACGGTTTTCTCAGGAAAAGACTTGAAGCCCTGCAATTCCAGTTTCTTTAAATACAAAAAACGATCCTCCGATAAGAGTTTCCTGAACTATTATATCACAACTTATTTCTTTTTATAGTTTGCAGACCTATCTTAGAAGCTGCTTGTTCAGCCTCCTTTTTACTAGTACCAGACCCGTGTCCTATCTCCTTACCCTCAAATACAGCAGTGACATTGAATATCCTGGCATGTACAGGGCCTTCTTCGGAAATGATCTTGAAATCTACGGATCCGGGCTGGTCATAACTTTGGACCAATTCGATAAGTTTGCTTTTATAGTCATACACAAGATCACCTTGCATAGCGTCTTCAATCAATTCATTGAACAATCTGATCGTCAAATCATAAGCTGCTTTATATCCGCCGTCGATATATACGGCAGCAATAAGAGCTTCAACAGCATTAGACAGGTTTGAGGTCCTTTTCCCGCCGCCGCTGAGAAGCTCACCTTTTCCTAATTTTAGATATTTCCCGAGAGATATATCGTTAGCGACCTGACTGAGACTTGTCTCACATACAACAAGAGATCGTTTTTTAGTCAGACTTCCTTCTCTATCATCAGGAAGACGTTTAAAAAGAGTATCTCCCACTACAAGACCAAGAATACTGTCTCCAAGAAACTCAAGTCTCTCATTCCCAATAGCTGTACCTTTCTTCTCATAAGTATAGGATGAATGAGACAAAGCCTGATAAAGTACTCCGTTGTCATTGAATTTATAACCTATAGTTTCTTCAAGATCACTGATATCCATGTTTCTCCTAACCATAACCTGATTGTCCGGTCTTAAAAAACGTGCTGCCGCGGATAGCGGCAACACGCATTTTTCTGTGTCCTTCAATATGATACTACCAATTAAAGATCAGACACACTCTTTGATGAAATTGACCGCATCACCAACAGTTTTGATTCTCTCTGCTTCATCGTCAGGTATGGATATTCCAAACTCCTGCTCCATAGCCATCACCAACTCAACTATATCCAGTGAATCGGCATTAAGGTCATCGATGAAGTTTGCGTCCATTGTCACCTGATCCGGTTCAACACCTAGTTGATCAGCGAGTATTGATTGCACAGTTTCGAAGATTGACTCTGTTGACATTATTCTTTCCTCCTCATACAGATACAATGTTTTTATATCATAATTAATGAATTGTCAATACGCAATATGAAAATAGTTCTATAATCAAAATATTTTCACTCAATTATAAAGTGCATATTTTTCTTAACATAATCGTACCCGGATACTATTGTCAGAACCACAGCAGCGAAAACAAGAACTGTCGTTCCCGTCTCCAGATATTTGAGCATCGAATGTCCCGGCAGAAATGTATCTATCTGGGCTGCTATCATAACCGCTATGATCGCCACTATCTGAACAACAGTCTTGACTTTACCCAGATTACTGGCAGCAATTACAACATTTTTATCTGCGGCAAGAAGCCTCACACCGGATACAATAAACTCACGGCAGATAATTATTATAGCTGCATAAGCGGATATTCTCCCCAACTGGACCAATGCTACCAAAACAGATGCGACAAGCATCTTATCAGCTATCGGGTCCAGAAACTTCCCCATATTTGTAACGATATTTCTTTTCCGGGCTATTTGTCCGTCCATGGTATCCGTTACTGAAGCTGCCAGAAAAAGCACAGTGGCTATGATCATACCAAATTCAGCAACGAAGTTGTTCCAGGCAATATCCATGCCAAGACGCCTGAATGGAAGCATAAAAACGAGAATAAACGGCACCAGAATGATTCTTAGAATTGTTAGTCTGTTAGGAAGATTCATTTACATGTTACTCCTGTCATTTCATAATCGTTATGATCAACGATCCTTACAAGATACTCACTGCCCGGTTCAAGTTCCTCGTCTGATGCTGCCACATATATCGGCGGATCTATTTCAGGAGCCTGAGCATCACCCCTACCTGAATAAAATACACCATCAAGTGACGGAGAATCAATAGTCACTTTGAAAACTCTTCCGATTCTGGATTTATTGTTCTCTGATGAAATACGTCTCTGAAGTTCCATTAATTTATTATATCTTTTCTTAGCTACCTTGGCGGGAACCTTGTTCCTCATATCGTAAGCAGCCGTTCCCTCCTCCGGAGAAAATATAAAACAACCCAACAAATCGAACCTGGTTCTTAAGACAAAGTCATACAACTTGTCATAATCCTCATCTGTTTCGCCCGGAAAGCCTACCATAACAGTAGTTCTTATAGTAATACCGGGAACTTTATCTCTCAGATCCCTGATGCACTTTTCTATCGATGATGATGTATCTTTTCTTCTCATACTTTTCAGGATATTATCTGATATGTGTTGCACAGGAACATCTATATATTTGGCGACCTTTGGTTCACATGCCATAGTTTCGATCAGTTCCTGAGTTATGCCATCAGCATAGCAATAGAGAAGTCTGATCTTTCTTATGCCATCAACCAGTGAGATGCTTCGTATAAGTTCTGTTAGTTTTCTTTCCCCATACAGATCCTGTCCGTATCTTGTTGTATCCTGAGCAATAAGAATGATCTCATAGAAACCCTTAGAGGCAAGATACTTCGCCTCCCTGACCAAATCCTCCAAAGGTCTGGAAACAAATCTGCCTCTTATCCCCGGTATAGCACAATAGGCACAGTTATTCGAACAACCTTCAGCGATCTTGATATAAGCATATCCTTTAGTAGAAGGTGTGCGCGATACTTTAAGGTGTTTCATCGCATTCTCATTGCCTATTCGGATCAAAGGCCCGCACTCAACATCCTGCAGATAATTCTTACTTGATTCAGCCGCATAAAGATCCTTTATTGCCAGAGCTATTCCGGCATACTCATCCGTACCAAGTATTGCGTCGACTTCCGGCAGTGATTCGGCTATTTCAGCAGCATATCTCTGAGCAAGGCAGCCTGTTACTATAAGAAAGTCATGCTTTCTGTCTGCCATTTCAAGTATTTTATCAATAGCTTCTTTCTTCGCACTCTCAATGAATCCGCATGTATTTATAATGATGACATCAGCACATGTCGGTTCAGATACTATATCATAACCTTCTTCTCTTAAAATGGTACTCATTGCTTCTGAATCAACAAGATTCTTAGAACAACCCAAAGAAACCAGATATATTCCGTGATGCCCGGAAGTGCTTTCGGACACTTCTGCACCTAAACTACTCATCATATCTCTTATCATCCATAAATCTTCTAATCGTATCTCCTGTAATTTCTTCACCAAATCCTTTCGAAAAAAGGAATCGGTACATCGAAGACACAAGGCGCTTATATTCACCTGTATCACTTGGAAGCATTCTATCTGCTTTCTCTCCAAACTTCAAGTTAAGAAGATCTCTGGCATTGTTTATTTCAAATTGTCGTATATCGTGGATTTCATTCAGAGCACTTGACACAGAATCCCTCGAAAGCCCTGCATCTGACAACCTTATCCGCAAAGCATTTATGGATAATGATCTTTTCCCTTTCCTGCTTCTAATCAAGTCACGTGCATATGCTAGATCATCTATACGCATTTCTTCTGTTAATTGACGGATCACTTCCGCTATTACTTCCTCGGAATGACCTTTTAGTTTTAGCTTAAGTCTTACTTTACCTGATGTTTTCCTGCCTGTAGAAATAAAGGCAACTGCATCTGCCCTTGCATTCATTATCGGGATCATGTTATTGTCTGCCATAATTCACATTGTTGCTTCTGAGACAGGAAAGCAGTCTCTATAATCCAAGAATGTCATCCAAATCATCATTCTTAGCTATGATCTCTGAAATCGGCTTATCCGCGTAATTTTCCCTGATCTTCACTTCAATTTCTTCAGCTATCTCCGGATTGTCCTTTAAATATTTTCTGGTATTATCTTTACCCTGGCCTATTCTCTGACCGTTGTATGAAAACCACGATCCGCTCTTTTCAATTATGTCCAGATCTGCACCCATTTCAACAATACAACTTTCGTTGGAAATACCTTCACCGTAAATTATATCGAATTCGGCTTCCTTGAAAGGTGGTGCTACCTTATTCTTGACAACTTTTACTCTTGTTCTTGCTCCTACGATATCAGTACCATTACGGATCGTCTCGATTTTACGGACATCAAGTCGTACAGATGCATAAAATTTTAGTGCTCTGCCACCGGGCGTCGTTTCGGGATTTCCGAACATTATCCCTACTTTTTCCCTTAGTTGATTTATGAATATGGCAACAGTACTGGATTTACTGATAACACCGGCCAACTTTCTCAAAGCCTGTGACATTAGTCTTGCTTGCAAGCCTACATGAGAATCTCCCATGTCACCGTCTATCTCCGCTTTCGGAACAAGAGCAGCGACCGAGTCGACAACGATTATGTCAACAGCTCCGCTTCGTACAAGAGCCTCTGTGATTTCAAGAGCTTGCTCACCTGTATCAGGCTGCGACACGATAAGATTATCTATATCTACTCCAAGTTTCTGCGCATATGAAGGATCAAGTGCATGTTCGGCGTCTATAAAGGCTGCGGTACCGCCTTCCTTCTGGGCAGACGCTATCATATGCAACGCAACAGTCGTCTTACCTGATGATTCAGGTCCATAGATCTCAACTACTCTGCCCTTAGGTACGCCACCTACTCCCAGTGCGATATCTAACGATAATGCGCCGGTCGGTATCGACTCGATGTTCGCATCAGCCTTCTCCCCCAATGTCATGACTGCACCTTTACCAAACTGCTTCTCTATCTGTGAAAGCGCTGATTCGAGCGCTTTGGCTCTTTCAGATGACACCTTCTGAGTTACCTCTTGTGAGGATTTCGATGAACCGCTGTTCCTTGCCATATGTAACCTCCATCCGAACGTTTGTTCTGTATTAATTATAAAATTGCTTTCGACTTAAGTCAATGACCAAATTTATCAATAAAAGCAATAAAAACTATCATGATCTGTCAAAACCAAGCCTTTTTCTTATTTTTGCCGTAAAATCAGCAGGTTCTCGCATTTGCAGAAGCATTGAAGCAAGAAAATATCCTACCATTCCAACTGCGGATTTTGCCGCCAGATCCAGAAGCTGCAGAATTTTACTATCAGGAGACCAGCGAATCAGACTGGTGAGCCACAAGACAAGAAAACAGGAACCGGCACAGAAAGCGGACTTGACAAGGTATTGAGGGATCTTTCTCGGAGCAAAGCGTCTATAAGTTTTCAAGAAAATAAAGTATAGCATCAAGGAGCTTATGATGCTTGAAAAGGCGTATGCCATGGGCATACCGACTGCACCAAGAGAAGTGAAATTTGTAAAAACAAAGCAGAACGCGGTATTCGTCACGAGCGTAACAGCACCATTCAACAAGGGTACCGTCGTTTTCCCTGCGGCGTAAAAAGACATATTCATCAGATATATGATCGTGTGGCAGAACATCGCTATACAGTACCAGACAAGCATCTCAGCGGTAAGTGCGACTGCTGATTCAGTAAGTGCACCGCTTCCCCATTCAAAGATGCCCCGGATCACATCTTTGCTGAGAAAAGCGAAAATCACAGCAGAAGGTATTATAAGGAACAACGCGCTTCGTAAAGATCTGGTCAGAACACGTGAAAATTCCCTGTTCTTCTTTACTGCAAAATGCCCGGATAAAGTAGGGAGCATCACCGATCCTATAGCGACTGCTACAACTCCGTAGGGAAGCTGCCATGTGGTAGTAGCAAAACGCATGCTCGTCAGCGAACCGTCATCGAATAAATTCATAAATCCGGAAAGTATTATCAGATTGATCTGTACGATCGAGGCTGATATAAGCGTTGGCACGGCAAGTCTTACAAGCCTTCTGAATCCACTGTCATTTATATCGAAAGAAAAAACATAATGTCTGAATTGTCTTCTTGCAGACATAAATTGCATCATAAAATATACCGCCGCGCTCACAAGTATACCCAGTGCTGTATTGCGGACACCTTCAGCTGTTCTGTTTCCGAATATGAGCATAGATGCCACGACGCAGATGTTATATACAACCGGTCCCATGGCTGCGATCGTAAATTTCTTATATGCGTTTAAAACGCCGATCGAAAGTGCAGCCAGCATCATGAAAAACACCTGCGGGAAAAGCCACCTGGATACCGATGCAGCTAAATCTACTGCCTGCGCAGATTTGTCTCCGGAAAATAGCGGAAGAATATATGGAATAAGGAGTTCTCCCGCAACAACCGCAAGAAGCATTACAGAAGCAGTTATATTGATGAAAACACTTACACTTCTCCAAACGTCCTTCTCTTTCTTCTCCGAAATAGCTCCTGCTATCGTAGGAGTGACAGCTGCCTGAATAGAACCGCCTACCAGCAGCTGATAAAACAGATCCGGTATAAGAAACCCCAGGATAAAAGCATCCGAAAGCATTCCGAACCCTATCCTCGAAGGTATCAGCATCTCCCGAAGTTGTCCCGTTATCTTGCTTAAAACCAGCGCTGCCATAACGATGATCGTTGAAGTTGCGGCACTCCGCTTCCTGATATCTCCGGAACTTTTCTTCTGTGTGCTCATATGCCGGATAATTCCCTTCTGATCATATCAAAAGCATTTAAAACGCTCATACGCCTTACTCCGTTCCTGTCCCTGTTTATCTTTAATTCCCGGAAAGCCACAGTTCCTTTAGCTGAAGCAAGACATATAAACACAGTACCTGCAGGTTTTCTCTCGCTCTCACCCGGTCCTGCCACACCTGTGACGGAAAGAGAATGATCTGTTCCAAACAATTTCATGCACGAGCAAGCCATTGCCTCTGCTGTCTCCCTGCTGACGGCACCATACTTTTCGATCAGATCTCCATCGATCCCCAGAAGTCTGATCTTCGAATCATTTGAATAAACCGTCACTCCGCCTTTAAATACTCCTG
The DNA here is from genome assembly GCA_028708525.1 of Eubacteriales bacterium. Classification (GTDB taxonomy): domain Bacteria; phylum Bacillota; class Clostridia; order Saccharofermentanales; family UBA5734; genus JAQVYV01. The sequence goes on along the minus strand of JAQVYV010000024.1, from coordinate 2,394 downwards.
AAGAACCCGGTATATCCGTCAGAGCAGCTCCTATCATTCCTCCGGTGCATGATTCGGCCAAAGATATCGTTTCATTTCTTTCAGACAAAAGATCGAATGCTACTTCCGGAAGAGACCTGTTTCCGACCTCATAAGCATATTCACCAAGTCTGTCTCTGATTTCCTGAACGATCCGCAGCAATGAACTGTCATCATCAGCCGCTCCCTCAAGCTTTGTCAGAGTAACCCGGAACATACACTCTCCGTCGGAACAATAAGGTGCTATCGTCGGATTGACACTATCATCTATAAGGTCCCTGATCATCTCCTCTGCAGCAGATTCACCTATACCGAAAATCCTTATGTATTCAGAACGCATCCTTACAGGAGCTTTGGATTCGATGTAAGGAAGGACCTGTTCACTGAACATAGAACGCATTTCGGAAGGCGGACCCGGAAGGAGAATTATTATTTTCTCATCCCCCGGTCCAAGATCGGTACCAAACTCCAGTAAAACACCCGGTGCTGTCCCTTTAACATTAGGAAGCGCAACAGAACCTTCAGGGATCATTGCCTGTTTCAGATTCGACGAGGACATTTCCCTCCCTGAGTCGCTGAAATACGCTTTGATCCTATCTGCAGAAGTTTCATCGAACACAAGTTTTCTGCCCAGAAAAGCCGCAGTACATTCAGATGTGATATCATCTTCCGTTGGCCCGAGACCTCCGGTCACGATAACAAGTGCTGCTCTTGAAACAGCTTCGGAAAGAACCTGTTGTAGTCTGCCCGGATTGTCTCCTACTACTGATTGCCTGTATGATGGTATTCCTGCGGCGGCCAGTTCCCCGGCAATGAATGCCGCATTGGTGTTGACCGTCTGCCCCATCAGCAGTTCAGTCCCTACACTCACGATCTCAGCCGAGTAAATCGTTTTCAATCAGCCACCTGCTTTCCGCTGTCGCTCACGAAACAGCGTTTATATCCCTGAATGCTTCCAAAGTATTGGCAAGAAGCATCGTTATTGTCATTGGCCCTACGCCTCCGGGGACAGGAGTTATCCAACCTGCTTTCTCTGAGACCGGTTCGAAATCGACATCGCCGACAAGTTTGCCGACGTCATCGCGGTTTATTCCTACATCGATAACAACTGCTCCGGGTTTAACAAAATCAGCAGTAACAAATCTTGGTCTTCCTATCGCAACTATGAGTATGTCCGCTCTGGAGCATACCGCCGGAAGATCCTTGGTTCTTGAATGTGTTACGGTAACTGTAGCATTCTTCGACAACATCAGCTGAGCTACCGGTTTTCCGACTATATTGCTCCTCCCAACGATCACACACTCTTTACCGGATATCTCGATACCGCTTCTGACAAGCATTTCAAGGATCCCCGCAGGAGTGCACGAGACCAGTGTCTTCTTCCCTACAGAAAGCAGACCTACATTATACGGATGGAATCCATCAACATCCTTCTGAGGTGAAACTGCACGTAAAATCTCAAATTCATTCAGATGATCAGGTAATGGAAGCTGGCATAGTATGCCATGCACATTCCGGTCTGCATTGAGTGTATGAACAAGATCCAGAAGCTCCTCTTGCGTGACATCGTCCGGCAGATGATATCCGAAAGACTTTATTCCCGCTTCACTACACGCCTTCTTCTTATTGTTCACATAAACTGACGATGCCGGATTTTCGCCGACCTGGATCACGGCAAGTCCGGGTTGTTTTCCGGTCTTCTCGTACAGACGCGCAGTCTCTTCTTTGATTTCCTGTCTCATCGTAGCTGCCAGTTCTTTACCACTGATTATATTCGTCATATATTTCCTCCGATCATCTAAAAGCAACTTTGTTATGTAATTATTTTATCAGAACACCTCTCCTACTTCAGACAATATTTTGTTGTTTTTATAACTACCTTGTAGATTTCATACAGAAGATTTTCGTGTCTGCGGTCTTACAAGGCACTCCGGACCATAACCGATCAAGTCGCTGCGCCCGGCAAAATTCAAAGCTTCGATGACGAGTTTTCTGTTTTTCGCCAGAGAAAACTGCAATAAGGCTCTCTGCATGCGTTTCTCCCGAATATCAGGAATATGTATCTTATCCATAGTAAATGGATCGAGACCGGTATGATACATCGTCGTAGAAACGCTGCCGGGAGTCGGATAAAAGTCCTGGACCTGTTCCGGCATGACTTTGTTATGCTTAATGTGTAAAGCAAGTTCGATCGCGTCATTCAAAGTCGAACCCGGATGTCCGGAGATAAGATACGGAACAAGATACTGATCTTTGCCCAGCTTAATGTTCATTTTCCTGTAGGCTTCGCGGAACTCTTCGTATGAACTGCTGCCGGGCTTACCCATCAAACGAAGCACGTTATCGCTGACATGCTCGGGAGCAACTTTAAGCTGA
>JAQVYV010000145.1 GCA_028708525.1 Eubacteriales bacterium | reverse complement strand
ACATCAGAAAGCCATAGAACATTTCGCGGATCGTTTGCCGGGGTACAAATTAAATTGATTTCTGAAATTGCGAAATGGTGTTATGAGACCGGGAATCATCTTTGACAGGAGGAGACTTAAGTGAAATCTTTGAAACTTGGTAAATCGGACTTAAATGTTCCGGCAATAGCAGTAGGCTGTATGAGAATGAATTCACTTGACCTGAATCAGGCCAATGTTTTCATCAACGAAGCTTTGGAGATAGGCGCGAATTTTTTTGATCACGCGGATATATATGGCGGTGGAGAGTGTGAAGAAATCTTCTCCAAAGCTATTGATATGGATCAGGGTAAAAGAGAAAAGATGATATTACAAAGTAAATGCGGTATCAGGCCGGGTATTGCGTTTGACTTTTCCAAAGAGCACATTATAAATTCTGTCGACGGGATTCTGAAAAGGCTTCAAACGGATTATCTGGATATACTACTTTTACACAGGCCAGATGCTCTTGTTGAACCGGAGGAGGTGGCCGAAACTTTCGATTTGCTTCAATCACAAGGGAAGGTCAGACATTTCGGCGTTTCTAATCAGAACCCTATGCAGATAATGCTACTGCAGAAATATGTTAAGCAGCCAATAATTGCCAATCAATTGCAGCTGAGTATTACAAATACGAATATGATCACGCAGGGAATGCATGTGAATATGCTTGATGATGCTGCTGTCAACAGAGATGGCAGTATATTGGATTTCTGCCGGCTAAATGATATTACGATCCAGCCATGGTCACCTTTTCAATTTGGGTTTTTCGAAGGGGTTTTCCTTGGGAACGAAGATTTCCCCGTTTTGAATAAGAAAATCAGAGAGATAGCGCTGAAGTACGGTGTTTCAAATACTACGATTGTGATAGCATGGATCTTGAGACATCCGGCTAAAATGCAGCCTGTAACAGGTACTATGAAGACTTCACGTCTGAAAGACTGTGTTAAGGGATGTGATGTTTCACTGACCAGGGAAGAGTGGTATGAAATATATCTTTCAGCAGGAAACATATTACCTTAGCATACTTCTAAATGCACAAGAGATGAAGTCTTAGGTCTTCAATTCTCACCGTTCCTGATTGCATACATATCAGACAATTTTGAAGCATCTGATATCGATATCTCTCACAATTCTTTATAAAATGTTTATATTCCGGTTTTATAATGAAATCATGAGGAACATGTGAATTTTATTGTGAGGTAAATGGTCATGAAGCTTTTTAAGAACAAAAAACTGATGATTTCTCTTAGCGTGTTGACAGGACTCCTGCTGATCATGGCTACTGCTTTTGCCGATTCCGTAAACGGTTCTGCTTATGAACTGCTTAAAACTTCGATCAAATATACGTCCATAGAGATGGACAGAAACATTAAAAGCTCGACAACAAATGTTGATCTTGTAATTAAAGACAACGACAAAATCATATATTCTTTGACATCCTCATCTAAGATCAACAGAACCGACCAAATGAGTGAATACACTGAAAATATTGAGTACAGAGACGGCAAATCATTCGAAAGATACAGCTTTGTCAGCCCTTCGATAGGCGTAGCATTAAACTCTTATTCTGACACGTATTATCTTACAAAACGTAGTAAGGACCCGAGGGAAAACAGATATGATTCAGTAACGAATACGACAAAAAACATCTTTGAAACAGAACATATCGAGGATATAGAGAAAATTTTCGACGCTCTGATAGGTAATATGACTAACTATGTCGATGTTTCATATGACTCAGATGGTCTGATGACATTTGAAGTTTCGCTTATCGATGCTCAGATCCCCGCTCTTATAAACGCGATCGCATCATATGCCTGTAAACAGTATTTCAGTATGGTCGACGGAAATATCGCGATCCCTGAGATGAGCGAAGATATCTCAGTCAGAAGTGCTGTTGGTAAAGCTGAAGTCAGTGCTGAAGGGATAATGGATCATGTTTTTGTTTCAGGTGTACTGACCGGAAAAGATAAATACGGTAAAGTCCATGATCTTGCAGCTGAGGTTCTTATAACCATCGAAGATATAGATTCGACAGTTCTGAAAGAGCCTGATCTGACAGGAAAAAATGTGACTATCAGCGAGAATGTGCCTAGAAATCCCAGTAATTATTTATCTTCAAAGTATATCGGAGCATATCTGAACAATATATACATCGAAACAACTGACGGACCTTTCAAGATCGGTGAACGTGTACTGGTATTATCCGAAATATCAGCCGGACTGGTAAAAGGATCGTTCTCGGAGACTTATTTCGAGGGATACGAAGACAGATACAGTGATTTGAGTGAATATGATTTTGAAGGATATTCGGGTGGTGAGTATAGTTTTGATTATAATATCACTGATACTATGGCAAATGAATGGACAGTGGAAATCAGATTTGAAGCCGGCTCATATGATCTTCGTTTTGATATTAACAATCACGAATATCCAAGTAATTTATTGTTTACAAGAATTTTCGACTAAAGGAGAACCCTGATGGACAAGCTGAAAGTACTTGAGCTCACCGGCTTGACTAAAATCTATATAAATAACCGCGGGGTTTTCGATCTTGATCTGGATATTTACGAAGGAGATATTTTCGGTTTTCTGGGACCGAACGGAGCCGGCAAAACAACAGCCATGAAGTTAATGACAGGGATGATGCATGCAGACCGTGGCGATGTAAGGATTTTCGGACACAGTATCAAGGATTTATTTGAAACTGCCATCAGAGATGTCGGCTGTATAGTTGAGACAGCTGAGTCATATCCATATCTGACCGCGAGCGAGAATTTGCGGCTTTTTTCAAGATACTATCATGATGTTGATGAACGGAGGATCGATGAAGTTCTGAACATTACCGGGATCTTCAAATTCAGAAATGAAAAAACTCGCAATTTCTCATTAGGAATGAAACAGCGTTTAGGGATCGCTTCAGCGATATTATCCCATCCGAAACTGGTGATACTGGATGAACCGTTGAATGGTATGGATGTTGAAGGTATGGTCGAAATGCGTAACCTTATTAAGAGACTGGCAGAGGAGTCTAAAACTACCTTTTTCATATCAAGTCACCTGATACATGATGTTGAACTTACCTGCGACCGGATAGGGATAATCCTTGAAGGCAGACTTGTGAGTGTCGATACTACTATAAACATCCTGAGAAACTTCGCATCACTGGAAAATTACTTTATGAGTGAGGTCGACAGATATGGAAAGCTTTAGATCCTCTGTTTTAATTGAAATTATTAAGATGTACCGAAGGAAAAAGATTCGTGTGATCCTCATCCTTTCTGTTGCAGTTATTGTGTTTGTTCAGTTGATTTCCTCTGTAGTCAGAGGCAGACTTGGCATTCTGTGGAACACTTCTTCAGTCTTCCCGATAACTGTCCTTTCTGTTATATCTTACACTCTGATCCCTCTTCTTATCATTCTTCTCATAATCGACGCTTTTACAAACGAGTTTTCACATAATACAATGAAACTTTCGGTGACCAGACCTGTTTCAAGATTCAAGATATATCTGTCTAAACTTACTGCTATTGCAGTTCTTATATTCTTCAACCTCATCACCGTCATGATCCTTTCATCGTTCGTAGGAGTGTTGTTCAATCCGGTCTCTTTCAGTCTGTCAGGTTTTATCCGGATACTGGTTTCATACATAGTCACTATGTTTCCGATGATCGCTTTTGCTGTGGTTATTGCTTTCTTCGCGAATATTTTCAAAAGCAGTGCCTCTGTGTTTTTTACTTCTGTACTTATATTTCTGATATCTTCAGCGCTTGGCTTGATTTTCTCAAGGATATCCGGGATGTTTTTGACCTCTTCACTCGACTGGTATAAACTGTGGATATCAGACAGCATGCCTATAGGTAAAATTGTTTCTCAGTTTACTATGATGACAGGGTATGTAATACTGTTTTTATCCGCAGGATACTATAAATTCGACAGAAGAGACTTGTGAAATGAATCTGAAAAATCGTTTGATCACTGCTAATACTTCGATCGTTATAGTGCCGTTACTGATCACTTTGCTGATTGCTCTAATTACTCTATATTTTTACACAATTTTAAACAAAACTAACGTAGATTTTGCAAATGCAGAGAAAGCAGCTGAAATCAGCTATGATCTCTTTGCGATCTCTGAATCGATTTGGAGCGAGAAACCAGAAAACCTTGCAAGACCTGAGTTTGCACAATATATTTCTGCGCATCTTGAAGATATAAATGCTGAGGTATTGATTCTGGCAGATA
>JAQVYV010000144.1 GCA_028708525.1 Eubacteriales bacterium | reverse complement strand
TTCTTTATCTCACTGTCATTTCTCAATATCTCTTCAGGAACAGAAACATTCTCGCTGATGACATCGATCCTGCATATCTCAACTGCTGCCTTTATTTCTTCACTATGGCGGATAACGGCATCAAGCTCTTTAGACTCCTCGATGTTGCTCTGCAAACGAGCCTCCTTCTGCCTAAGCTGGATCTCGTAAGCCATAACACCTATGTAAGGTGGATCATAGACTTCAGGTCCGATCCTTCTGACCGCGCCATTGAATCGCAGCATACAATCTGATGTTATCATATCGTTCACTTCATCTGCGTCACATTCAGAATCACACCTATTCACCGGACCGAGCAAAAGATCGGCATAGGCTTTAGCGTATCGGTTATCGCTTGTAACCACCCCGGCAAGCGACTTCTCTCCTGCACCATTAGGCAAAGATCCGGTATCAACCAGTCCAACGGAAACAAGCTTCTTTTTCATCTTACAATACACACTGAAAGCGATCCGGAAATATTTAGGTTCTACGAGAAGGTCGAAACGTCTGCTGTCCAGATATCCTTCAACTGCATTCTGCCACATTGGATCAGTGATTTCCAGAAGATCCGAAAATATCCGCACTGAACTGCTGATGTTTCTTTTCCGAAACTCCTCCTCAACAGCTTCCTTCAGCTTGACCGTATTTACAGGATATGAAAGTTTCCGATTCTTAAGGTCATCGATCGACTTTTGCAGAATTACCCGCTCATTCACAAGTTCCTTCTGCCGACGTTTGCTCTCATAAAGTATTGCAGAATACTCCTCCGCAGCGTCTTTCAGGAATTTCCCTATCCCAAACACCCTGTCGTTCTTCTCTTCAGAGTCAACCTCCGCATCCATTAGTTCCATAAGCTGTTCACGTGAAATGAAAAACTTCTTCTCTGCGCTCAAAGCAGCAAGTGCCTTCCCTACTATACTGATCATACCGGAAAGTTTGGCAGCCCTTTCAATTAAATTCTTGCTGATCGAATCCAGTCTGTCGATTTCTCTTTCAGTGTCTCTTATCAAGATGGAAGTTTCGTTGCTCTCAAGTGCGACCTTCAGCCCTATCAACCGTTCACTTTCGCTGTTATGCGTTGATATTATCCCGGTCTCTCTGCGCGAAATATCCTCCAGTTTCCGTTCGAGCATGAAACCTGTCTTTTCGATTTCACCGATCCTGATCCTGTTGCTCTCGACCTGTGCTTTACATATCAATATCTCATTGATTCGGATCTCCCTTTCCTTGAGCTCTATCTCCTCATTCTTAGCAAGGATACTTTCAAGCTGATCGATCTTGAGTTTTGTCATCTCCATAAGTTCCTCGAACGACTTAAGGAGTCCAATGTTCTTTCTCAGTGAGGCAACCTCGATCTTCTTCTCCGGCAAAATGAATTTGTTAATGAAATCCTTAACGTTGTCCATCGGTTTAAAGGCAAGAGACTTCGGGATCATATCGAAAAACCTGCCCTCCAGATTACCCATCCTGCGTGCGAAAACTTCTCTGGCTTCGCTTATCCGGGCAATAAGTCTTACCGGATCATCACCCTGCCGAAGTTCTGAAGTCATTGAAGGCCTTCCATCAGTAAGAAAAGCTATATCATCGAGCTTGCAGTTTTGCACGAACCATGAACTTAAGAGTGCGGCCTCTTCATCCGCAGAATCGATCTTGACACCGAGAGTAAAATATCCGCCTTTCTTTTCTTCATAAAACTCAAGTGCCACATAAGAAATGACACTCCCTTTCCTCAGGTATGCATTATCCTCATCTCCGGTCTTGCAGCGAACGTACCCTTTCAGATCCCTTCTGCTCTTCTCATTTGCCGCGGTATTGAACCGTCTGGTGTTAGTCGTAAGAACAAGCTGTACGGCATCAAGGATCGTCGATTTACCGGAAGTGTTCTCACCTGAAATAAGAAACGATCCGTTTACTTCTATAGTCTCATTAACGAAGTAATGCCAGTTGATCAGCCTGATCTTAGTCAGGATCTTCTTCATCATCCGCTTCATTCCCTCCTGTATAGCCGATAAGTTTTTCGTTGACTATGTCATAAAGCTCATTGATATTATCCGATGTCATGGCAAAAAGCACCGATGGATACACTACTATCCTCGCTTCCGGCCTTGTCACATCACTATCGATCGTATCTGCGAGATTGAATCTCTTGAAAAGCCTGATCACATCCCTTAATGTCGTCTTATCTATAGCCGGTTTGGACTGGATCTTCAGCATACCATACTTATCATGTATCTCCTCCGCCATAATCACAACATCATCGCTCAGCCCGATCTCTTTCTTTTTCTCAATATAAAGCAGCCTCAGTATCAGCAGAAGCACCGATTCTATCTTCTTAAGCCTTAACCTCCCTGTTCCGGTAAGACTTAACAGTCCTATGACGCCACTGCTCTCGTTTACTCTGAGCTCATAACCAAGAAGGTCAAAATACTCATCGAAGAGCCTTTTGTTTTGCACTACAAAAACATAATCGTTGCGCATATCCTCTCGTCTTTTGATTATAAAACAGTGATTCAACAGTTTATTGGCCGCGCTCCTGAATTTATCCTTCTGTACAAGGCTCTCTTCCCATATCTCCATCTGCTACATACCTTTCTCTACAACAAAATCAGTAAACCTGAAACCATTCACCTTCACCTCTTCATTCAGACCTCTGATTTTATACTCCGACCTGTCGTAACGTCCATACAAATTGATGAATATTATCCTTATCATATCATGTTTGTCTTTCAACGGAAGTGAAGATGCCTTGATATCCATATCATCACCAAGTTGTTCCGCAACAAAGGCATTGATATTCCTTAGAGAAAACCTTTCTCTGTTTCTTTTAGCGAAAATGCTCCTTCGCAGTTCCCTCTCTTCTTCAGATATACCGAAACCTGCATCCAGCACAGCCGGAAGTTCGAATTTCCGGGTAATCGGCATCACATAAAGCGAATCACCGTCAATGAACTGCTGCGGGAATATCTCGAAAATCTTCATAATCTGCGGATCTGATCCATCGCTCAGATCAGAACTCTCATCACTGTTCAATTCTTCCGCCAGAAAAGTCAATATCCTTGATATCTTACCTTCAGCATTTGTTGAATTATTCAGGAGAAACTTAGCCCTCGCTACTGCACTCGATATATACTTCGTATGTTTGCTGTCTATCTCTCTTATGATCTCATCATAATTATGGAATGAAGAAATGATCTCAAGTATCCTCATTCTCAGTTCTTCCTCAGCCTCATCTCTATCCTCACGCTGCTCTATCTCCATATATCCGTCCACAGCCTTTGCATAAATCATTCTGTCGTTCAGGATATCTTGCAATTTTCCGACAATCGCAATTCTGAAACGTGATATATTATCACTGGTCTTTATCCTGTGGTATGCTTTCGATCCGATATCTCTGTGATACACGAAAAAGTCTTCAACTATCTGAGCAGCGCTTTTATCCTTCGTTATCTGATCTATCCGCTTCTTGATCATTGTATTCAGCTTCTTAAGCCCGCTGATCAGATTCTCTGTATTTTCTATCACACCTTTGATAATGAATTCGTAAGGTTTTCTGTATCCCTCCTCATTTAACAACGCTCCGTGGATCTGCGAGATCACGCTTTGATATTCCATTTCTTCGTTTCGAACGATCTTATTGAACGACTCTATGATCGTAGCCGAATAGTCTGAAAGATTTACTTTGACTATATAATCACTTGCTGTCTCGAACTCTATCCATCCGCAGTTTCTTAGTACTCTGAGCACAGTGTTTGCTTTCTCTCTGGGGTCTTTCATCCTCGAGCCAACCGGAACGGTATTTGAATCAACCTTCTCGTAAGCTCCATTTATATTTATATTTTCATTCTCATTCTCATTCGCATTCTCAAACTCATACTCATGTTCATGCTCTTCAAAATACTCCTGTAGTTTTCCGGTGACTATCTCCCTGTCGACCCCGAATGAATACTCTGACTTATAGGCATCATAAATTATCCCCAGGCAATCGGTATATACTCTCTTGTATTTACTCGTCAGAGGTTTGAAAAAATCCTCCGGTAGTATCTGGAAAAGATGCATCACAAACTCCTTGGCCGAAGTATTGCCGGTAGGGACGGGGGTTTAAAACCCCCGTCCCCACCGGCCGTTATTTCAATGATACAACGAAAACCGGATTTGCTCAAGAAACTCCCCGATATTCACCCATATCCTCCCTTATATTCTGAAAACGAGAATGAATGAACTATATCAGTCGATGTCAGCGAGCATTTTCAC
>JAQVYV010000143.1 GCA_028708525.1 Eubacteriales bacterium | reverse complement strand
GAAACACCTCCACCGATTATGACGATGTCATATTGTGAAGAAATAAATGTTGAACCTGAAATCATTTTATGCCCGCCTTGGTGATAGTTAGTTTATCAGTCGCAGTGAGTCATTCTTGCAGAGAGTTTATCCCCTGCATTTCTTTCTCCTGTTCATATTTGCTGACGATCCTCTTAACAAGGGCGTCTCTGAATTCAGTATTGATTGGATGGACTATGTCTCTGTAAACTCCATCCGGGGAGCGTCTGCTCGGCATTGCGATAAAGATCCCCTTCGTCCCTTCGATCACCTTTATATCATGTACTACAAATACGTCGTCAAAAGTAACCGATACTACTGCCTTCATCTTGCTTTCGTTGTCAACCATTCTGATCCTGATCTCAGAAACTTCCACGATGATATCCTCCTTGCGACTGTGAGTGTCTCTTAGTGAAGCTGCGATTGTCTAACAAATCAAATAATGGTTAATTATACAACAAAAGTAGCTATTTGTCACGATGCATGTATGTGGTAGAATTATAGTTGGCAGGATATTTTTTTACCGAGGTTGTAAAATGGATAATTTTTTAGCAGGATCATCCCGTAAAATCTTTTTTACCGGAATAGGCGGATACAGCATGTGCGGTCTGGCTCAGATATGCCTGAGCAAAGGATTCACCGTATCGGGTTCGGACCGAGAGATTTCTCACAGGACACGACAACTCGAAGAAATGGGCGTGAAAGTTTATTACGGTCATTCAGCTTCGAATATAGACGAATTCATGCCGGATGCTCTTGTGTATTCTGTAGCCGTCCCATTGGATAACCCGGAAATCACCAGGGCTTCTGAACTGGGGATCCGTGTAACAGAGCGCTCTTACTTCCTTGGTGCTATCAATAAACTTTACAACAAAGTGATAAATATCGCCGGGACTCACGGCAAGACCACGACGACTACACTTTGCGCGCTTATGCTCGAGGAGTCAGGACTTGACCCCACCGCACACATCGGAGCGGAAGTCAGCAATTGGAAAAGCACTGTCAGAGTCGGCAGTGATTCGGAGATATTTGTTTCAGAGGCTTGCGAATATAATTCAAGTTTTCTAAGGTTCTACTCGACAACTGCCGCAGTGCTGAATATCGATCATGATCATCTTGACTGCTTCCCGACGATAGAAGATGTCGTAGATGCTTTCGTCAGATTCGCCAATACACTTCCTGACGGCGGCAAACTGGTCATTCCTTCTTTTGACAGAAACATTGTATTATTCCTGAAATTACTCAGAAAGTTCAGAGCAGACGCGGGGAAAGAGATGCCTGAAATTATAACTTTTGGCCATAAGACGGATATATTGGAAGGTAAGATCCCCACATATTGTTTGTCTGACTACAAGTTGATCAATGGCTATCCGGAATTTGATGTTCTCCGGAACGGAGAGTACTGCTGTCATGCAGCTCTTGTAATACCCGGTGAATATAACGCAATGAACGCGCTTGCTGCGATAGCTTGTTCAGTTATAAACGGAGCGTCACCTGAAGCGTGTTCTGCTGTTTTGGCGCGTTTTCACGGCGCTGACAACAGATTCAATCTCAGAGGCAGTTTCAAGGGAACTTCGGTCTACTCGGACTACGCACACCATCCATCGGCTGTAAAGGCTGCTTACAATGCAGCCAAAGATCTGACTGAAGGAAATGTCTGGGCTGTCTTCCAACCGATCACATATAATCGTGCGATAGGACTTTTCCATGAGTTCGTTGAAGCGCTCGGAGAATGCAGCTGTTCGATGGTTTTCGAAGTATATACATCCAGAGAGACAGACAATAAGGGATTTTCATCGCGAATGATCTGCAACGAGATAAATAATTCGGGCGGAAACAGCATTTTTATTGAAAACTTCGCGCAATTGCGATCTGTCTTAAGCGAAAGAGTCCGACAAGGAGACATCATTTTGTTTATGGGACCCGAGCGCATGGAAGATCACGCGGATATGCTGATCGAAACCGGAGAGGCGGATCCGGATTGAGCCTTCTTTCTGTTGAAGCTGTAACTAAGAGTTATTTTCATAACACCATACTCAACAATGTGAGTCTGCGTTTGAACGAGGGTGACAGACTTGGTCTTATAGGGTCTAACGGCGCAGGGAAAACAACGCTTTTCAGAATGATCACTGGCCAGGAAGCACCGGACAGCGGCAGGATAGTGATCGCTAAAGGCCTTATTACGGGATATCTCAGCCAGAACACAGATTCTGCCGGCGGCGGTGATGAAACTGCTCTGGTCAACCGTGAACTTCAGAATATGGAAAACGAGATGCGCGAGCTTGAGCATGCTATAGCAGTCTGCCGGGATCACGATTCAGATGAGTATCGTGCACTTACACGACGTTACACGGAAGTTTCATCTGCTTTTGAAGCTAAAGACGGTTATTCCTATGAAAGGAATCTGAAAGAGATCCTGACAGGTCTCGAGTTGTCTGAAAGGGCTTTCAATACATCGGCTCAGCTTCTTTCGGGAGGTGAGAAGATGCGCGCGGCTCTTGCGCATCTGCTGCTTGCGCGTCCGGATATCCTTTTGCTGGATGAGCCTACTAATCATCTTGACATTGCCGCAATGGAGTGGCTCGAAGAAGTGCTTCTGAAATTTAAAGGTGCGCTGATAATCATTTCTCACGACAGGTACTTTCTTGACAGAGTCTGCACCAGGACCGCTGAACTCCAGTCAGGTTCTCTGGTCGTACAGTCCGGAAATTACAGCACATTTATGGCTCAGAAGGCTGTTGAAGAGGATTTTGCAGCGAAAGAATCGCAGCGCATTGAGCGAGAGATAGCTCGCCAGCTCGATATTAAGCAGACTATGCTTTCTCATAGAAATATGTCCGGATACCACATGAAGGAGAAACAGGTAGAGAAGCTTACGAGACAGCTTTCAGAGACAAGAGAGAGCGCTCGCAGAGAAGGCAAAGCCAGGATGAAGTTTTCTTTGCTGAAATCCGAGGATATACGCAATAGGGACAGCGTTGTATTAAAGGCTGAGGATCTTGGTATAAGTTTTGGAGGAGAAACGATATTCAGCGGAGTATCTTTTGAGGTATGCGCAACAGATAAGATCGTTATTGCCGGGCCTAACGGCTGCGGGAAATCTACTCTGCTATCTGTGATCCTCGGAAACATCGGTGATTACGAAGGCGATGTTTCACTTTCTCCCTATTCCTCTTATGCTTTCATGGGACAGAAAGTATTTTTCAGAGACGAAAACGTAAGAATAATCGATGAGATACTGTCGAGATTTGAATGCAATGAAGGTCAGGCAAGATCACTGCTTGCTCGTTTTGGTTTTACTGATACCGATATACACAAGCAACTTTCAGTTCTTTCAGGCGGTGAGAGATCGCGCCTATACATGGCTTGCATCCTGGAAGAGAATCCTGAAGTCATATTTCTGGATGAACCGACCAATCATCTGGATATACAGTCACGTGAAATACTGGAGAATGCTTTGAACCGATTCGGAGGTGCTCTCGTTTCTGTAAGCCATGACAGATATTTTATCGAAAAATGCGCAGGAAGAGTCCTTGGGTTCATCGGTAAAACGATCAGGGAATTTGATTCCTACGAAGCATACCGGCTGGAAGACAGAAGTTATAGGACCGGTGCCGGGTCCGACAGATCTTCTGCAGATGATCCCGGTGGGTCGGCCGGATCTTCAGGTCAAGCTGCAGCCCGCCGGAACAGAGCCGAAGAAAGAAGAAGAAGCGCGCTTCGGCGAGACCGTCTGAGAGATCTGGAGCAGAAGATATCAGCATCCGAAGAACTGAAGATATCCATGGAGCAGGATTTCGGGCAGAACACTTCACCCGGTCTATATAAGGAATATTCTGATTTGCTTTTACTTATTGAAGAACTATACTCCGAATACACAGCTCTGTCTGACGATGAAGAATAGCGATCTCAATCTATAACGAAGAGAACTATGTATTCCCCGTCTCCTCTTTCGGAGACCATTAATTTACCGCTGTCTGAGATTCCTGAACCTGTTGAGATATTATCTATGGACGATGCATTCATAAAGATACATACCTTTCCATCATTATATTCCGAGGTAAGAAACTTGTATTTACTGAGGTACGAATGGAACTCCTCAAGAACTATCCCGTGCTTCTTCAGCACAGCCGCAGCCTGTATTCCCACAAACCTGACATGCCATGGCTCATACATCTTAGTAGTTTGGGTCTCTTTACCCTCAGGATAGCGGATCGCAAATCCATGCTTGTACGAATTCGCAGCCAGCCATTTCCCGAATGCAGTTTTACCGAAGTTCTGATCAAGCGGCAGTCCGGCGTTAGTGAGATC
>JAQVYV010000142.1 GCA_028708525.1 Eubacteriales bacterium | reverse complement strand
GTAAGGACGGAGCGATTGCTTTCCGCGGCGAAAAAACACGATGCCACTGTGGGGCAATATCTTGCAGCCGTTTATATTTTGAGCATTATCATGACTGCGGACAAGCGTAAAATATTAAGAAAACCTGTAAATTTGACTATACCTATAGATATGCGAAAATACTACGATTCAAAGACTTTGCGTAATTTCTTTCTCGTTTTCAGATTGTCGGTTCAGAAAACAGCAGGAGAAGAACCGGATCTCGAGAAGATACTTGAGATCACCAAAGGGAAATTCGCGTCGGAGCTTACACCTGAAAGATTGCAGTCTGTCCTGAATTCCAATGTCGCGATAGAGAAGAATATAGCTGCCCGTTTTGTGCCGCTGGGGTTGAAATACGTTCTTATAAAACTTTCCAATTTTATGAACGGCAGCACGATAAGCACGACCAATATGTCTAATTTAGGGCGAGTCGATCTTCCTTCTTCGATGCAAGATCATGTCAAAGGATTCGATGTTACTTTCGTTCTCGGAAGAAGATCGACACATAATCTGGCTGTCATTTCCTACTCCGGAGATACGAGCATCAGTCTTACACGAAGGGTCGTTGAGGATGAACTTGATAAGACGTTTTTCGGTCTGCTGGAAGCTGACGGAGTAGTGATCGAACGCTCAGGAAATAACTGGGAAAAGTATACCAGGGATGTTGACCCAGATACATTGGATGCAGGTGATCCCGATGATTTTCCGCCATATGAAAGACAGAAGCGGAGAGACAGAAGGCTGGCTAAGCTGTCTGCAGCTTTGGGTGCTTTGCTGATCGCACTTTCAGTTGCTGCGAATATCTTTCTGTGGAATGCGAATCTGTGGAGCATTATCGCGGCTTCCGTGATACTTTATATATGGGTGTTGGGATTGCTGACGCTTAAGAAAACCCTGCATGTAGGGCTGAAAATGATGCTTCATGCCATTTCTCTTTCGGTGCTGCTTGTGATCATAAACGCGTTTGCTTACAAAGCTGAAACTCTTCACAGGGTTACATGGGCTCTGTCATTTGGCATACCGGGTATTCTTGCCGGGTTCATCATTGCGATCAATATAACAATGATCTCACACAGACAGTACAGGAGAAATTTCTTTCTGTATCAGATATCACTAAGTATTATTGGTCTCATACCGCTTGTCCTGGTTCTTTCAGGTCTTGCTGAACCGGTATGGCCAAGTATAACGACTGCCGCGTGCTCATATATCACGATAATGGGGTTATTTGTTTTTGCCAAAAAAATAATACTTTCAGAGTTTAAGAAAAAGTTTCATTTCTGAATCTTGAGGAGGGGGAAGATATGAGAAAGTCTGTTCGCGTTATGCTTGCTTTGCCGGCTTTAATCGTAGTGCTTTTCGTGACCGGGATCAGTGTTCATGCCGACGCTGGGCCGAAACCCTCTGTAACTATACTTGTTCAGAATTCCGGAGGTGAGAAATATTATCTTGATCTCCTGGTTCCGTTCGATGGTGAGTATTCGAATATCAGTGAAGATGAGAAAGATGAATATGATCCCGATATGCTTGGAGTTCTTGAGGAGTATGAGTCCGGCGGATGGTACGCAGCTCTTTCGCGGGGAACAAACGTTCCGCTTTTCGGAGATCTTGAGGGTGTTGAGGAGGATGGTGTGCTGCGTCACAGGTTTTCGTACATCATTCCGGAGAGATTCAAGGTCATCATTGTGGATGCTGATCTTGATGTGATGATCTCTGATGAGATCTCGCCCAAGGTGTTCAATGAAACGATCTATCTGGATTATGAGTCTATGGAGATGCGAAGGGTCGAACAGGGGTTCCTGCCGTACCTGAAACAGTTTGCCGGAACATTTATTCCGACGATCTTTATAGAAGGGGTCTTGCTGCTTGTTTTCGGTTTCTCACTGAGAAAGAACTGGAAAGTGTTTCTTCTGCTCAATCTTGTTACACAGATCATCTTAACAGTGGTTATGAGCCTGGTGCTTATTAATTTCGGTCTGATCACAAGTTACTTCATCTTTATTCCTGTTGAAGTCGTGATTATTCTGATTGAAGCTGTTGTTCTGACTAAAATGCTGAAGGAACACAGGACTTCCAGGCGGCTCATATACGCTCTGATCGCTAATCTGGCAAGTGCAGCAGCAGGATTCGTGCTTATTCCTTATTGGTTCGGGAATATTTTCGGATAGTAGGGATTGTTGGGTTGATTTACCCTATGATGTGACAGGACAGGACAGTACAGTACAGGACAGGACAGGACAGGACAGGAGGTTCATATGCCCGTAAATAATGCTAAAAGGTGGACTATTATCTCAGTGATGCTTTTTGCCTTAGGAGTGGGGCTTATCTTTGCAGGTATCATCCTGGATGACTATGACTTCTATTGGATGATATTCGTAGGAGCGATACTTGCGCTCACATTTCTTATCTGCTTCTTTATGTTCGTAGGACAGGCAAGAAGACTGGACGGATTGTTCAAGGGTAAAGATCTTCTGGCACACTGGGTTTTCGGATCAGATGAGCAGCTCAAGAAAGCAGAGACGGAATTCAGAGAGAAGAAGGCAAGACATAAACTGATGCTCATCGTCATCGGATTTTTCTTCCTGTTAATAACCGCGTTGTTCGCTGTTTTCGGATTCGATGACATAGAAGAGGCCGGCGGATTCATTGCGCTTATGGCAGGCATATTCGCATTCATAGCAGTAGTTGCTCTGGTTACGCCGTACACATCTTATAGCAGGATGAAGAAAGCGATCCCGGCAGTATATATTGGTCCCTACAGCGCATGGGTAATGGGTGAATACACACAATGGAAAGCACCTATGACTAAGATTACGGGGATCAGTTATCAGGTCGGTGATGAAGGATCAGTTATCGAGGTGCATTTCATTATTTTCCAGAGATATGGTCCGCAACCTCACGTATGCCGTATACCTGTTGCAGACGGGCATGAGGATGAGGCTCTCAGACTGGCGAAAAATATGGCTGTCATCAATGATGTTCCATGTGAACATCCAGTTGCGGATGCGGAATAGAGATACCGTTTTCGTCGAATCTCTTCTTGACTGTTTCGATCAGATCGAAGTTTAGGGCCCAATAGTTCTCAGAAAGTGCCCACACTCTTACAGTGAATATCAAAGCACTGTCCGCATGCTCGGAAAGTCTGACGAAAGGCTCCGGATCAGAAAGAGAGTAAGGATGCTTTAACACAATATCCATAAGGATCGATCTCACTTTGTCGATATCGCTTTCATAACTTACACTGAATTTCAGATCCAGACGTCTGGTCTCGTTCGCGGAAAAGTTGGTTATGCTTGCGTTTGAAATTTTCCCGTTAGGTATGAAGATCACTTTATTGTCTATTGTCTGAAGTTCAGTGTAAAGGATCTTGATACCTCTGACAGTGCCTGAAAATCCTTCGGATTCAATAAAATCTCCTACTTTGAACGGCTTCACTATAAGAAGAAGTATACCTCCGGCAAAATTTGCGAGTGAGCCCTGAAAAGCAAGCCCTATCGCGAAACCGGCAGATGCTATGACAGCAACGACTGAAGACGTGTCGATACCCAGAACTGCGACAATCGACAGAACAAGAAATATTTTAAGCGCAACATCTGAAACAGACAGAAGAAATGGCTGTAAAGTAGGGTCGATCTTAGATTTCGGCAAAACCCTTACCAGCCTTTTCCTTATAAATCTGATTATTACAAGCCCTGCAATGAGTATTATCAAAGCAAAGGCTAATGATTTAGCAGATGGTATCAGCGTATCTATTATGGTTTTGATCGTATCCTGCATGTTTTCGTCTGCCTGATGTGTTCAGGCGCTCCCTTCTATATCCTCGTGATCTTCCTGCCGCCTCCGGTAAGGCATCTGCCTCCTTCAGGGGTAACGACATAAGTATCCTCTACCCCGACCATCCCGAATCCCTCGATGCCCTTCTTGGGCTCAAGTGCTATCGTCATACCTTCTTGTAAAGGCTCTCTGAAACCACCTGCGATAACCGGATACTCGTCGATGTGAAGACCGACTCCATGCCCGAGAAATTTCACTGTGCGCTTCCCGTATCCCATGAAACCGTTCCTGAAATCATCGTCAAGACCCCGGTGTATCGTGTCGTATATATCTGCCGGTATCGCTCCGGGCTTAAGCATCATGGCCGCATCAGACTCAGCTTTGATACAGATATCATGCGCGCGTAATGCCTCTTCAGGCGGATCGGCTTTGTAAATGTATAAAGCAGTCTTATCGGTATGATATCCTTCATATCCGAAACCGATATCGATAAAAACAAGATCACCCTTTCTGAGGAGTCTGTCCCGGCTGCCCATAGTAGGAACGGCAGGGCAGAGCCCGCGGTTCCCGCC
>JAQVYV010000141.1 GCA_028708525.1 Eubacteriales bacterium | reverse complement strand
GGAACGTTGCTAAAGGCAGAGTGGTATTATATCGAGTCTTCTCCGGAAACTTTTATTGATTCATCAACTCTTACATCTGTTGATGTCAATACTTCGTTTTCGTTTAGTTTGTCAATACCAGATGATGGATGGCCTTCAGGAAACTATGAGGTAAGATTCTTTATCGATGACACTGCGTCTGACATTCTTGCTTTTAGCGTAAACTGATACAAGTGAAAGGTTCTTGATATGCCAAAGCGATCTGTGGTTTTTGCCGAAGAAAGAAAGACTAAAATTCTTGAATTATTAGCGAGAAACAAGAAGTTGCTTGTACCTGAGCTTTGTGAATACTTCAAGGTTTCTCCTGCAACGATAAGGAATGATCTGAGAGAACTCGGAGAAAGCGGATTACTTAAACGAACGCATGGCGGAGCTCTTCTGAATGAGAAAGCAAGGTATGAACCTGATTCATCCCAGAAGCAGATATCTTATGCTTC
Organism: Eubacteriales bacterium; assembly: GCA_028708525.1. Taxonomy (GTDB): domain Bacteria; phylum Bacillota; class Clostridia; order Saccharofermentanales; family UBA5734; genus JAQVYV01. Next base: position 3,929 of record JAQVYV010000141.1, on the reverse strand, counting down.
TCAGAAAAGAGACATTGCCCGTATGGCTTATTCGCTCATTGATGATGGTGACACCATTGCGCTCGATACAGGAACTACGACGATGGAGCTTGCCAGATTGCTTTCAGACAGAAAAGGCATAACGATAGTAACGAATGATCTTCAGATCGCTTCTATGCTTGAGTCTAATGAAGGGATAAGTGTTATTCTTACCGGAGGGACGCTCAAGAGAAAGTTTCATTGTCTTATCGGACCGATGGCTGTTTCTGCGCTGAGACGACTGAATGTAGACAAAGCTTTTATGGGAACCAACGGAATAACACCGGAGCAGGGCTGTACTACTCCTGATCTTGAGCAGGCTGAAATCAAGAAGAGTATGGCTTCTATCGCTTCTGAAGTCATTGTACTTGCAGACAGCAGTAAGTTCGGGAGGAAGTCCTTCGCCGGATTTCTTGCTTTGGATGATATAGGGACCGTGATTTCCGATACCGGGCTGTCTGACAAAGAGAAGAGTTCTTACGTCGAAGCCGGTGTCGTGGTTCTGGTCGCCGGCAAGAATTGATTGTGGGATTATTATATGTTATCGTTTGATAATATATTGTGTTGAATATTATTGTATACTGTTGACTCTTAAAGCCTATAATGATACCATTGATTTGCCGGGTTACTTTCGGCGAATTTTGATTAGGAGATTTATATGTCTAAGTCAATTGGTATCTGCGTTATAGGGACCGGCAGGGCGGGGATGATACATGCTCTGAATTTTGCCGATAAAGTTCCGTTTGCCCGTATAGAAGCTGTTGCTGATCCTTCAGAGGAGTCCCGGCTTGACGCATGCAAAGTTTTAGGTATTTCCAAAGGTTATGATGATTACAGAAAAGCGCTTGAAGATGATAGGGTCGATGCGGTCGTCATCGTTACTCCGACGGCTTTCCATCGGGAGATTGCGGTCGCGGCTGCGGAAAATGGTAAGCATATCCTCTGCGAGAAGCCAATGGCTATGGATGAGACTGAGTGTGATGATATGATCAGAGCTGCAGATTTAGCCGGAGTAGTTCTTCAACTCGGGTTCATGAGGAGGTTCGATTCTGAATATGTCAAAGCAAAGGAGATCGCTTCCAGCGGGGCTATCGGCGATATAGTCATGGTCCGGTCCAATACGAGGGGACCCAGTATCCCGATGAAGTGGATGTATGATATTTCTGTCAGTAACGGTCCTCTTGCAGAGGTGAACAGTCATGATATAGATGCGCTCAGATGGATAACCGGAAGTGAATTTTCGTCTGTTTACGCTATCGGAGGAAATTACCGCTGCCCGGATGCGAAGGATGAGTTTCCCGATTTCTATGATAATGTCGTCCTTAATGCAGAATTTTCTAATGGTATGCAGGGGATGATAGACGGTGCTCAGGGGGTCTCGTATGCTTATGACTCCAGAACTGAGATATTAGGTACAAGGGGATGTATATTCGTCGGTGATGTAAGAAAAGGCGGGCTGTCTGTCTGTACGGCGGATAAGAATTTGAAAGAGGAGCTGGTCAGCAGCTGGCGGGATCTATATAAAGATGCATATTTGAATGAGGACATTGAGTTCATCAAGTGCATACTGGATGGAAGCGCTCCGAGAGCTGGCGGAACAGACGGCAAAATGGCGGTCCGGGTGGTTAAGGCAGGTAATCGTTCGATCCGGGAGAAGAGAGTCGTAAGACCGGAGGGAGCAGATCGATGATGAAGTGTATAAGACTTACAGGACCGGGACAGATCAGTGTTGAGGAGACAGAGATCCCTGAGATCTCAGATTCTGAGATACTGGTAAAGGTCATGAGCGCCGCTATCTGCGGGACGGATATCAGAATGATGCGAAGCGGAAGCGCGCGTAAAGATAACGGAGAACCGCTGATACTCGGACATGAAGTATCGGGAGTCATCGCGAAAACCGGAAGCAGGGTCAGAGGTTTCAGTGAAGGTATGCGAGTTGCGGTAGCTCCCAACATGGGCTGTGGTGTATGCAGATTCTGTGTTTCGGGCAATACTCATCTGTGTAATGAGTATAAGGCTTTCGGTATCAATATCGACGGTGGATTCGCTGAGTATATGAGGATACCGCAGGAGGCGGTAAATCAGGGTAATCTGATACAGATAAGCAATAATGTGTCTTTCGACGAGGCGGCTGTGAATGAGCCTTTTTCATGTGCGTATAACGGATTTACACAATATGGTGTATTCCCGGGAGACAGAGTGCTCATTATTGGAGCAGGTCCCATTGGGCTGATGCATGCAAAGTTGGCCGGAATGGCGGGGGCCTCAAAGGTCATGATACATGATCTTTCAGAAGACAGACTGGAGCAATGCAAGAATATCGATCCTTCTTTTATAACTCTTGGTGCCGATGGGTTGAAACAAAGAGTACTGGATGAAACAGATAATGAAGGACTTGATGTCTGCGTTACTGCCTGTCCGTCTCCTTCGGCTCAGGCGGATTCATTTGATATGATGGGAATGGGGGGAAGGATCAACTTTTTCGGCGGATTGCCTAAAGATAAGGAGATCGTTCCAATCAACACGAATATGATCCATTATAAGCAGCTTGTAGTTACAGGAAGCACACGTTCAAGTATTTCACAATTCAGAAAGACACTGAAATTCGTGTCTGACGGTATAGTAAAAGTTGATGATCTCGTTACGGGACGTTTCAGGATAGATGAAGCTGATGCAGCTTTCAGAAAAGCCGCAAATGCTGAAGGGATAAAGACTTTATTTTACTTTGACTGATCAAAGGAGGACAGGACCAGTGAAAACATATATGAATAAAGTAGGTATTTATTTTGCATACTGGACCAAAGAGTGGGATGCGAATTATCACTATTATATAGATAAGACTGCCCGACTTGGATTTGATATCCTTGAATTATGCACGGCCAGTCTTGTTGATATGAACAGAAATGAGCGCATGAGCTTGCGGGATCATGCCGGTGACGCGGGTATAACACTTACATATTGTGTAGGGCTTCCGCCGCAGTTTGATCCTTCTTCACTTGATGAAGGTATCAGAAAAGCAGGTGTTGAATACGCTGTGAAGACGCTTGGAGCCATTCATGAAATGGGAGGAAAGGTTTTCGGCGGGATCAACTATGCGTCATGGCCTGTCGCTTTCGGAGACATAGCTCCGGATAAAACTGCTCACAGGAATGCAGCGCTTAAAAGTATGAAGGAAATAATAAAGACTGCTGAGGAATATGACATTGATTATTGTCTTGAGGTCGTCAACCGGTTTGAACAGTTCCTTCTTAATACGGCAGAAGAAGCATTGGATTTTGTCAATGAGATCGACAGTCCTAAAGCAAAAATACTGCTGGACACTTTTCACATGAATATTGAGGAAGATTCAATTAGTAAGGCTCTATTGACCGCGGGGAAGAAACTCGGCCATCTTCATATCGGCGAAAATAACAGAAAGACACCGGGGCTGGGACATATACCCTGGGATGAAATGATGAAGGCTGTTAACGATATCGATTATAAGGGAGCGATCGTTATGGAGCCTTTTATCAGAACCGGCGGTGAAGTAGGAAGGGACATCAAGGTATGGCATGATCTGAGTAACGGTGCCGATGAGATAAGGATGGACAAGGGAGCCAAAGCGGCTCTTGAGTTTATAAGAGCACGAAGAAGAGATGCGGCGGAAAACGGCGGAGGTGTATGATGAATAAGATCGTTCATCCTTTCCTGAGACGTAAGAAGATAGGGCTTATCACATTTTCGGACGGAAGGAAGTATATCCATGATGACCTTCTGCCGGTAAATCAAAGGTATCAGGATGAGATAGCTGAAAGACTTTCGGGCACAGGTGAGTTTGAAGTGATCTGTGCAAGAGTGATCATCGGGAGTAATGTGCAGGCCAGAGATGAAGCGAAATACCTCAGAAGATGCGAAGTTGAAGCCGTTATATT
>JAQVYV010000023.1 GCA_028708525.1 Eubacteriales bacterium | reverse complement strand
ATTCACCGGAAAAACTGTTTATAAGTCGTGAAGACCTTAAAGAAATCCGTAACTTTATGGAGAAAGAAATGACTAATTACGAAAGAGAAGCAATCATGATGATATCTAAAGGCTATTCATATGCAGCCGCAGGTGAGGTTTTGGGTAAATCACTTAAATCTGTTGATGGAGCTGTTCAAAGGGCAAGAAAGAAACTTGGCAATTTCAGGAGAAATCATTAAGCAAATGGCATTATCTGACTTCAGTAAAGATCTAAAACTTGGTCTTGACATAGGTTCGACTACAGTAAAAGTTGCTGTGGTGGAAAATGATAAGATCATTTATAGTTTATACCGTCGGCACAACTCAGATATACGAAACGAGCTAATTTCATGCTTAGGTGAAACAGCAGACAAATTCCCATCTGTTTCTTTTAATGCTGCTGTAACAGGTTCCGGAGGAATGAGTGTTTCTGAATGGCTTGGACTTCAGTTTGTTCAGGAAGTGATCGCCGGAACACAAGCGGTGGAGAGAGCATATCCTGATGCAGATGTAGTAATCGAATTGGGCGGAGAAGACGCTAAGATCACTTTCCTTAAGCCGATACCGGAACAGAGAATGAACGGAACTTGTGCGGGCGGTACGGGTGCTTTTATCGATCAGATGGCTTCATTGCTCCAGACAAATGCTTCCGGTCTCAATGAAATGGCGAAAAAATCCGGAAACAAGTACACGATAGCTTCCAGATGCGGTGTTTTTGCTAAAAGCGATATTCAGCCTTTACTTAATGATGGAGCACCTAAAGAGGATATTGCAGCTTCTGTTTTTCAAGCTGTTGTAAATCAAACCATTGCAGGGCTTGCTTGCGGAAGGAAAATTACAGGTAAAGTTATCTTTCTTGGCGGACCGCTTCATTATTTGTCTGAACTTCGTAAATCATTTGAAGAAACACTCAGCGAAACTGCTTCAGGATTTGCGATTCCTGATAATGCGTCTGTTTTCGTAGCTGCCGGAGCTGCAATGCTTGCTAAACCTTTAGAAAATGATAGTAAAATAAAGATTTCTGATATGCTTGATTCGCTAAATAACAGAGACGGAGCAACAAGAGAGATCAACAATCTCAGAAAACTGTTTATTGATAAGAATGAAGAATTGATGTTTTACGACAGACACAGTAAAAATACAGCGTTCTACTCCGATTTGGAGAAACATGAAGGTGGTTGTTTTCTCGGTATAGATGCCGGTAGTACTACTACTAAAGTTGTTCTTATAAATAAAGAAAGAGAGATATTATACAGTTATTATACAAGCAATAAGGGTAATCCTTCTGAAACTGTTGTTTCGATCATAAAGGATCTGTACAACAAACTACCTCCAAATGCCTGGATACTTAATTCGTGTGTAACAGGATACGGTGAAAACCTTATTAAAAGTGCATTGAGTATCGATGAAGGTGAGATAGAGACCATGGCGCATTATAAAGCAGCTGCATATTTCTGTCCTGATGTCGATTTTATAATTGATATCGGTGGGCAGGATATGAAGTGCATGAAAATGAAGAATGGCGTTATAGACTCAATAATGCTCAACGAAGCATGTTCTTCCGGCTGCGGTTCTTTTATTCAGACTTTTGCGGAAGCCGTTGGGATGGACGTACATTCGTTTTCTAAGGCCGGACTATATTCAGAGAACGCAGTTGATCTTGGCAGCAGATGTACAGTTTTCATGAATTCCAGAGTTAAGCAAGCACAAAAGGAAGGCGCAAGTGTTGGTGATATATCTGCCGGATTGTCATACTCTGTCGTGAAAAATGCTCTATATAAAGTTATTAAACTGAAGACTCCGGAATCGATGGGCAGAAGGATCGTGGTTCAGGGCGGAACTTTCTATAACGACGCGATCCTGAGGTGTTTTGAGCTTGTATCTGAGCGAGAAGTAATAAGACCGGATATTGCAGGATTGATGGGAGCTTTCGGAGCGGCTTTGATCGCACTTGAAAGACGTAAACCGGATCAGAAAATGTCGTCAGTCATGGCTATAGAAGATTTAAAACACTTTAGTCAGAAGTCGTCGATAACAACATGTAAAGGCTGCGGCAACAGCTGTAAACTTACAATAACTAAGTTTTCAAACGGTGTATCTCATATTTCAGGCAACCGTTGCGAAAATGTATTGGGAAAGAATACTAAAAGATCAGACTGTCCGAATTTGTTCGATCACAAGTACAAGCGAGTGTTTGCTTATGAACCGCGTTCAACAGACAATGCTCCGAGAGGAGTCATAGGGATCCCCAGAGTTCTTAATATGTATGAAAACTATCCTTTGTGGTTCACTATATTTGATGAACTTGGATTCAGAGTTGAATTGTCCGGTGATTCCAATCATGATGTTTATAAACTTGGTATGGACACCATACCAAGTGAAAGTTTGTGCTATCCCGCCAAACTTGTACATGGTCATATTGAGCAATTGATCAAGTCCGGAGTTAAAAGGATATTTTATCCGTGTATACCTTATGAGCAGAAAGAGAATCCGGGTTCTGACAATTGCTTTAATTGTCCTGTCGTCGGATCATATCCGGAGGTTATCCGAAACAATATGGACAGCCTTAGAAGTGATGGTACTCAGTTCCTGAGTCCGTTCCTTCCTCTTGATAATAAGAAGATACTGTCAGATAAATTGTATGATATGCTAAACATGCCTGATTTGAAAAGAAGCGAAGTACGAAGAGCTGTGGAATCAGGGTTTAAAGAATACGAAGCTTTCAAGTCAGAGATACTGAAGGAAGGGATAGATACACTTAAACTTATGAAGCAGCAGGGAAAGAAAGGCATAGTTCTTGCCGGTCGTCCTTATCATGCTGATCTTGAAGTTAACCATGGTATCCCGGATATCCTTACATCTCTTGATCTTGTTGTGTTTACAGAAGACAGTATCGCATCACCGGGAAGACTTGAACGCCCAATAAGAGTAGTTGATCAATGGACATACCACAGCAGACTTTACGAGGCAGCAGCTTTCGTCATACAAGAACCTTCTTTAGAGCTCGTTCAGCTTACTTCCTTCGGCTGCGGACTTGATGCTGTAACGGCCGAACAGGTGCAGGAAATACTTGAATCAGCAGGGAAGATATACACTTTGTTGAAAATCGACGAGATATCTAATCTTGGGGCAGCAAGGATAAGATTGAGATCACTTAAAGTAGCTATGGATGAAAGAGAAAGATTTAACGATAGTGATAATATTTTTGCTGATAAAACATACACTAATAATACATATACTTTGCAGAGAAAAGAGTTCACTCTGGATATGAAAAGAAAGCACACTGTTATAGCACCGCAAATGTCTCCGGTACATTTTAAGTTGCTTGAGGCAGTGTTCAGACGTTACGGTTACGATCTTACTATACTTGAAAAGGCATCACATGATGATATTGAAGCAGGTCTTAAATTTGTTAACAATGATGCTTGCTATCCGTCAGTAATGGTCGTCGGACAACTTGTAAATGCATTCATATCAGGCCGGTATGATCCAATGAATACTTCGGTTTTCATCACTCAGACCGGAGGAGGGTGCAGAGCAACAAATTATACTGCTTTTTTAAGAAAAGCACTTAAAGATGCAGGGTTTTCACAAGTATCTGTTGTAGCCATTAGTGCTACCGGTATTGAGAAAAATGAAGGTTTGAAGATCAGTGCAGGTATGCTTGATTCGGCGATCAAAGCTTTAGTATATGGTGATCTTCTTCAGACACTTTTGTTGAGAGTTCGTCCATATGAACTTATTGAAGGCAGTTCAGAAAAGCTATATAAGAAATGGCTTGATATATGCTATATGTCTCTAAGTAAAGCTTCGGCTGGTGTCGGAAGGAAAATAAAGACGATCGTGCAGGAATTTGATGATCTACCGCTCAGAGACGTTGCGCGAAAACCGCGTGTTGGAATAGTCGGAGAGATATTAGTAAAATTTCATCCTGATGCCAATAATAATGCGATCGGTGTAGTAGAAAATGAAGGCTGTGAAGCTGTTGTTCCCGGGATGCTGGACTTTTTCCTTTATTGTTTCTATGGCAGCCAGTTCAGATATGAAGAACTGGGCGGAAGCTGGTTTGCTAAAGAGATTTCAAAGGTTTCGATCATGCTTATGGAAAATTACAGGCGAACAATGAGTAAAAGCCTTGAAAGATCATCCAGATTTGAATCGCCCGTAAGGTTTAGCAAATTAACTGAATATGCTCAGACGGTGCTTTCTCTTGGCAATTCTTGTGGAGAAGGATGGTTTCTGACAGCTGAGATGATCGAACTGATAAAGCATGGAGTACCAAACATAATTTGCATGCAGCCATTTGCTTGTCTGCCGAATCATGTTACAGGCAAAGGCATGATCAAAGAACTGCGGAGGCAATACCCCGCTTCAAATATCGTTCCGATCGACTACGATCCGGGTGCCAGTGAAGTAAATCAGCTTAACAGGATAAAACTAATGATCAGTTCCGCATTCAGACAGGAGGTCTGAATGAATCCTTAAGAGATACAGACCTGTTGAATACAAGATGATCACCTGAACTTCGGGTCTTATCATAGCAGAAATAACCAAGTCTGAGAAATTGAAACCTGTCTGCCGATCCATCAGTTACGGAAGGTTCTGCCTTGCAACTGCGCATGATCTTGAGTGAATCAGGAGAAAGAAATTCCATAAAGTTCCTGTCCTGAGCGTCGGGATCGTCTACAGTGAAAAGATGATCATAAAGACGTACCTCGCAATCAACTGCAGAAGATACTTCAGTCCAGTGGATAGTCGCCTTTATCTTACGATTGTCAGGAGTATTACCGCCTTTAGTTAATGGATCGTATTCGGCTAAAATCTCAACTATATTGCCCATGCTGTCCTTTCTGCAACCTGTGCAACGTACAACATAAGCCGATTTCAATCTGACCTCATTACCCGGGAATAACCGCCTGTAACCTTTAACCGGCTCCTCCATGAAATCGTCTCTCTCGACCCACAATTCACGCGAGAAAGATATCTGTCGTTTACCTTGTGACAGGTCTTCAGGATTATTTTCGATCTCAAAGTACTCTGATGTACTTTCAGGATAGTTTGTTATAGTAAGTTTGACAGGATCAATAACGACCATGACTCTTCTGGCTGTTGCATTGAGATGTTCACGCAGGCAATGTTCCAGAAAAGCATGATCCACAGTGCTATTGACTTTGGAAACACCGATCCTCTCACAGAAATTTCTGATTGATTCAGGGGTATATCCTCTCCTTCGCAAACCGCATAAAGTCGGCATACGCGGATCATCCCAACCATCTACCAGTGAAGCCTCCACAAGAGCTCTCAGCTTTCTTTTACTCATTACCGTCCGGTTTATACCTAAACGTGCAAATTCGATCTGCCTGGGACGGAAATCAAAATCGATATTATTGACGAACCATTCATAAAGTGGTCTGTGGTCCTCGAATTCAAGGGAACATAATGAATGCGTTATCCCTTCAATGGCATCTTCCAGCGGGTGAGCAAAATCATACATCGGATATATACACCATTGGTTGCCTGTACGATGGTGATGAGCACGCAGTATTCTGTATATAACAGGATCTCTCATGTTGAAATTACCGGAAGACAGATCTATTTTAGCTCTTAATGTCATTGAACCATCAGGATGAAGCCCTTCTTTCATTTCATGAAAAAGTCTCATGCTTTCTTCAGGCTCCCGGTCTCTGAAAGGACTTGCTTTGGCAGGTTCCGAAAGAGTGCCTCTGGTCTCTTTGATCTGATCAGGGGTCAGTTCGCATACATATGCAAGGCCTTTACGAATAAGTTCGCAAGCGTAATCAAACATAAGCGGGAAATAATCTGAAGCATAGAAAAACCTGTCGTCCCATGAATAACCAAGCCAACGGATATCTTCCTTTATTGCATCTACATATTCTACATCCTCTTTAGCCGGATTCGTGTCGTCCATCCGAAGGTTGCAGATACCGCTGAATTTCTTCGCTGTTTCAAAATCGATATATATTGCTTTAGCATGTCCGATGTGCAGATAGCCATTTGGTTCAGGCGGAAATCTTGTGTTGATTTGTCTGCCATAGCATCTGCCTCCGGGAGCGATATCCTCAACTATAAAATCATCTATAAAATTCGAATTTTCTGATGTTGAAACTGTCTCAGACATATAAACTCCTTATTCGTAATTATTCTGTAATAGTATTATCGAGCAAAATTATCGCTTTTTCAATCCTTCTGACCGACTCTGATTTTCCGAGTATATGCATCAATTCAACTGCACCGCCCGGAGAAGAAGGCTGCCCTGAAAGTGCTGTTCTTATGGGCCACATGATCTGACCATTCTTGATCTCTTTCTTCAAAGCATAACTTATAAGAAAATCATGGATCGAGGTCAGCGACCAATCATTAAGTGATTCAAGTGAGGGAAGTATTTCTTGAAGATGCAAAAGAGAAAGCTGTTGTGTTGTTTTCATTTTCTTGTGTTCAAACAGATCAGTTGAGTATTCCGGTAAATCTCTGAAGAATGAAATCATCTCGGGGACTTCGGTCAACTGTGAGATCCTGGTTTGTATAAGTTCGGCGATCATAGATGTATTCAACGCCCCGGAGGTATTTACACTTTCGAGATAGTTTCTTATCATTTCGCAAAAATCCTCATGAGGTAAGGCTTTGATATATTCGGAATTGAACCACCGGAGTTTATCATAATCGAAAACGGCAGGTGATTTACTAATCCCGGAAATCCGGAATTTGGAGATCATGTCTCTTACAGACATGATCTCGGTGTTATCAGCGGGGCACCATCCGAGAAGAGCAATATAATTTATGATAGCTTCCTTGAGATAGCCGTCTCTGACAAGGTCATCGAATCCTGTAGCTCCATGTCGTTTAGACAATTTAGAAACAGAACCATCCTCATTTCTACCCATTATCAAGGGCAGATGAACATACTCCGGTATTTCCCAACCAAAAGCCTCATATAGAAGATTATACTTTGGGGTTGAAGACAAGTACTCGCTTCCGCGTACGACATGGGTTATATCCATAAGATGGTCGTCTATCACATTGGCAAAATTATATGTAGGGAATCCGTCTGATTTAAGAAGTATCTGATCTTCAAGTTCGTTGTTATCAACCGTTATTTCGCCGAAAACAGCATCGGTAAATGTTGTATGCCCTGAAAGCGGCATTTTCTGACGGATCACAAATGGTTCGCACGAGTCGATTCTGGTCTGTATATCAGAACTTGTCAGATTTCTGCAATGACGGTCATATCCTGCATTAGATATATCAGGATCTGATGAAGCATTCCTGAGTGAATCAAGTCTTTCTCTGGTGCAGAAGCAATAATAAGCTTTGCCTTCTTTAACGAGTTGATGAGCATAGGGAGCATAGATATCCTTTCTCATACTCTGAATATATGGTCCGAATCCGCCGCCTATATCGGGACCTTCATCATGAGACAATCCAACGTCTTTCAGTGTTCTGAAGATAACATCAACAGAGCCTTCAACAAGTCTGCCTCGATCAGTGTCTTCGATCCGGAGAATGAATTTTCCGTTTTCGGAACGCGCTACAAGAAATTCGTAAAGTGCCGTTCGAAGGTTACCTATGTGCATCATGCCTGTTGGACTTGGAGCAAAACGTGTCCGTATCTGCTTTGGGTGGATCATAATTACCTCTTCATAGTTGTTAAGAATTTATTCACTCTGGTTCAATAATGAACGCTTAATATAGTATAATACCACAAGAATATCAGATAGTGTATCACATGAAAGGACAGTAAGGATGTTTGGATATTTAAGGCCGGATAAAGACGATCTGCTAGTCAGGGAGTTTTCGGTTTATCGAGCTGTTTACTGTGGAATATGTAAACAGATAAAGCTTGATTACGGAAACATACCCAGAGTCTCACTGTCATATGATCTTACATTCCTGGCTATACTTCTGATAGCCATGACTGAAAGTGATGCACAAGCAGGTCAGGAAAGTTGTGTGCTGAATCCGTTCAGAAAGAAACCGATCAGTAAGAATCATCCTGCACTCACGATATGTGCAGCTGCGAGTGTTATTTTTGCATATCATAAACTACTTGATGAAATAAGAGATGATAAGAAGATCCTGGCGTATGCAGGACGTTTGATCATCAAACGTGCATACAGAAAGGCAGCAACTGATTATCCTGAAATAGCATTTATTATCAGTGAAGGAACTGATAAACTCGAGGCGATCGAACGATCCGCACCCAATAAAGAATCATATTTGTCCGCATCTGAGATATTTGGTCGAATTACAAGCGATTTGCTGAAGGAAGTGTCAGGAAGAATGATTTCTTCTGATATTGATCACAGAAAAGAAATTATTTCTGCTATGGGTATATTGGGAATGAATATCGGTTGCTGGATATACCTTATGGATGCGGTCGATGATATGGAAGAGGACAAGATCGAGAAGCACTGGAATCCTTTTTCATTATATGGAAAAGCTGAAGCGGCAGAAATCGCAGAGAAAACTTTGATATCATATGAAAACAATTGTGATGAAACAGCTGCATTGTTACCTTATAAAAGATACGCCGGAATCATATCGAATGTTTTCAGAGAAGGTATGCCGTTGATGAGAAATAATATCATGTCAGGAAATAAACCCGGACGATTGTGAGTAAAAGATATTGATTTTATGGCATAATAATAGTTATATCGATTGAAAGGCAGATTATGGCGAAGAACCCTTACGAAATTCTCGGAGTAGCTCCGACGGCAACAGATGATGAGATCAAGAAAGCTTACAGAACTCTTGTGAAGAAATATCATCCGGATAAGTATAAAGATAACCCGTTGGAAGATTTAGCCAAAGAGAAGATGCAGGAGATCAATAAAGCGTACGAGACAGTGCAGGCGGAAAGAAGCAACGGTAATTCTCAACAGAGCAATAGTCGGGGACCCGGTTATGGTACCGCATATGATCGAAATACATACTATGGTTACGGGAATAACACTAACAGAGGCCCTTATTACAGTAATCAAGGATCTTGTTGCGGCTCGTCGAACACTTGTGAAACGTTGAGCTGTCTGTGCTGTGCTGATTCGTGTTGCGAGTGCATGGGAGGTGACCTCTGCTCATGTTGTTAAGCAGAGGTACAGCTATGGGAGGTATACTTCTTGCAGTTGTTATGCTATTCATGACAGCTGCTTTTTTTAGTCCGATAGCTGATTTTGCATTGTTTTCATTAACATCCTTGTGTATTGCAGTAATGGTTATCTATAGCGGTTACAGGGGAGGTGTGATCCTTTATTTTGCAGCATCGGTCTTGATATTTGCTTTTTTCGGTATTGTTTTCTCTCTGCCTTTCATCTTTTTCTTCGGCATATATCCGATTTTGAAGGGGTTGATTGAGAGCAAAATAAGCAAATGGAAGGCATTTGCATTGAAATCATTTCTATTTATGGCGTTTGCAGCTGTTGGAATCGCAGGAATCAGTACTCTTTCAGGTATGATGCAGATGACTTACTTCTTAGACGATCTACCTGAAATTTTCGGTGAATACCGGATCATTGCAGCAGGAGGTGCAATAGTCATATCGTTTATGATCTATGATCAGGCACTGACTCTTGCAATCGGTGTCATCGGGAAGTTCTTGCCTTCGAAGCGTTGACAACTGTCCTGATCAGTTGTGTCACTGCCAGCAGCACAAGCACAGTAAGAAGAAATGTAATTATGTGAATGATATCACTGTTATCTTCATAAATGTCGATAACTTTCTGAAATACAGTTGATTCACTCCAAATGTTAACAGAAGGAAACAGATCTGCGCTTATCCTGGTGCCGTCGAGTAGAACAAAGGTCACTTTGGCTACCGGATTAGTAATCAGTATAGGTGCAGAAATATCACTTGCTTCTTCATATATGGTAGTATAAATAAAATCTACAGATTTCGGATGAACATAATTTATCTGGTTGTTGAATTTCAGCGAAAAAGTTTCTGAACCATAAGTCATCGTTTTAGGAAACGTCTGACCTGATACGGCAAGAGTAGAATACTCGTAATCGGAGAAAATGGATGAGACTATAGTACTGATATCATCTGAAACATCCGATGTTGAAGTCGCAGAGGATACTCCTATGGCAAAAATCCCCATTTGACCTGACTTAGCCGTAACAGAGAATGATTTAACGGATTTTCCGGAAGAGGTAAAGACCCCTGTTGCACCTTCCGTGGTCGCCCATATGTCGGCTGAATCACTGATAAGATGCTTGGTAGTAGTAGTATTCAGGATGAACACAGAGTCTCTTGTTTTCAAAACGGCTTCAAGTTGAGACAGAGAGATCGCAAAACGAAACAGTCTGGCAACATCAGATACTGTCGTTTTCTGATTTTCATCAAATTCACCTGTTGGATTGGTGAAAACCGTGGAGTTCATCTGATAGGATTCAGCTTTGCTATTCATCAATTCTACAAATTTCTCCTGCGTGCCGCTGACTTGCTCAGCCAGTGCTATTGCAGCAGCGCTGTTATCCTTTAGGATCAAACCATACAAAAGATATTTCAAACTATACTTCTCTCCGGCTTTCAAAGATAATTCTGCGGAATCTTTCTGCTGTGCCGCAACTGAACTGATCGTTATCATCGTGTCTGCTTGAATCGATTCAACAGAGAGGAGAGCGGTCATAAGTTTCGAAGAGAGCGGAATTTGAGTAACAAGATCAGGTTCTTTCATGTATAATTTCATTCCTCTTCCCGTTTCGATAACGATAGCACTCTCAGTGTTGATATCTAGTTTATAGTCTGATATGGGATTATAAATTGAATTCGTGGGTGATGGAGATGGCTGTGACGAATCAGAGGAGGATACTGCCAGAATGTTTTCAGGGATCATAACAACTGTAATTGAAAAAGTTAAAATAAGCGCGAAAAATAATGATCGTAAATGAAATTCGGAAATTCTGGTATTATAGCGTTTCATTTATCCCCCATTATCGTTTATACTGATCAATATACGTATCAACATACGTAATTGTTCGATAATATGATTATATATTAAAAGATTATGATATTCTACTTCTCATATAAATTTGCCATAATGACAATATATGCTATATTATTACAGGGAAGGTGGACACAATGCTGGTAGCTCATAATTGGATAGATTACGAACTGATCGATGCCGGCAACGGAGAAAAGATTGAAAGATGGGGCAATACTATTTTGCAGCGTCCCGATCCTCAGGCGATTTGGCCGAGATCTGAATGGCCACAGCCATCAGCGAAATATATCAGAAGCAGTACAGGTGGCGGACGTTGGCAGAACATCACACCATTTCCTAAGGAATGGATAATTAAATATGATTCTACCGCCGGGCAATTGAGGTTTGGTGTAGAACCAACAGGGTTTAAACATACCGGGATATTTCCTGAACAAGCCGTTAACTGGGACTTTATGGGAAACCTTATATCTGTTGCAGCGGCAGAAGGCAGAGAGATAAGGATACTGAACCTTTTTGCGTATACCGGAGCAGCTACTGTTGCGTGTTCTGTCGCCGGAGCCAAGGAAGTAGTTCATGTCGATGCGTCGAAAGGAATGAATGACAAAGCTAAGCGAAATTCTGAGCTTTCAGGTTCTTCGAAAAATCATATAAGATATATTACAGAAGACGTAAACAAATTTGTTGATAGAGAACTCAGAAGAGGAAGAAAATATGATGGTATAATCATGGATCCTCCGTCATACGGAAGAGGTCCGGGAGGAGAATTGTGGAAGCTTGATGACGAATTGTATGCGATTGTCAACAAATGCAGCGATTTACTTGTGAATGATCCTTTGTTCTTCATTATCAATTCGTATACATCAGGATACGCACCTTCGGTCCTTGCCAATATGCTTGAGCTGGCGGTATGCGAAAAGATCGGAGGGCGGGTCGAAGCGCATGAATTAGGCCTTGCAGCATCTTCAAGAAATATCGTTCTTCCATGTGGGTCAACAGGGAGGTGGTTCAGACGTGAAGATCATCTATGAAGACAACCATCTTATTGCTGCTATAAAGCCTGCAGGTGTTCTGTCTCAGGCAGATGGAACGCATAAGGATGATATGCTTACTGTTCTTAAGGAATATCTTAGGAAGAAATATAACAAACCCGGTAATGTTTTCCTTGGGCTGGTCCACAGACTGGATTGCCCGGTATCCGGTGTCATGATTTTTGCTAAAACTTCGAAAGCAGCTTCACGTTTGTCTGAGCAAATAAGACAGAGAAGAGTAGTTAAACGATACCTTGCTGTTGTGCATGGAAAGTTAGAAAACTCTGAAGGTGTACTTGTGAATAAATTGATAAAAGGTCAGGGGAACATAGTTTCGGAGGATGTTGATGGGAAGGAGTCCATTTTAGAATATAAAGTGTTATCATATGATAAACTTAGAGATGTCTCTCTTGTTGATGTTCTTCTGAAAACCGGCAGAAGTCATCAGATAAGGGTCCAGTTTGCTCTTTCAGGGCATCCTCTTGCCGGTGATATGAAATACGGCGCAAGAACAGTGGGCAATTACAGGGCAACAGAGAAGGAAAATTCGATAGCTTTATTTGCATATTATCTGGAATTCGATCACCCTGTCAGTTTAGAAAGAATCATTTTACAGGAAGATCCTGATAGCAGGATATTTTCTGATTTTCGGAGGAATGTCAATGAGTAAAGTAAAGATACGTCGCAGGATTTCAGTTTTGCTTACAGCAATGTTGTGCCTGTCCGTTATAGGTATACTGTTGATCGATTTCCGCGTTGACTCATTTGGAAGAAAATTAGTCAGGGAGTCCGATGAGATCACAGGTGGATATGATTGTATCATTGTTCCGGGAGCAAGCGTCATAGCTAACAAATATCCAAGTGATATCTTAAGAGACCGGCTTGATACTGCTTTTGAAGTTTATAAGCAAACAGGTATTAAAAGAATACTGGTTTCCGGTGATCATGGTACGGTCGAATATGACGAAGTGAATGTGATGAGAGATTATCTGATTGCCAAAGGAGTTCCTGCTGAAGATGTTTTCATGGATCATGCCGGGTTTGATACTTATCAAACGATGTTCAGGGCAAGAGATATTTTTGAGATCAGAAGTGCTGTTATTGCAACGCAGGATTTTCATTTGTACCGAGCTCTTTATATTGCTGACAGTCTTGGCTTGAATGTTGTCGGAGCAGATAGTGCGCTCAGAGAATACAAATACTCGACAAGAAACAGGTTAAGAGAGTTTCCGGCGAGAGTTAAGGCGTTCATTGAATGCAATATAACTAAACCTGATCCCAGATTTCTTGGAGATAAAATCCCGATAAACGGCGAAAATTTGACTATAGACAGAAAATGAAGTGAAATAAGAGTTGATTTTTTACCTGATTGTGTTGTATTATTAACTGGCTTTGACCTGAACTGTTAAACCGAGGTGTGGCTCAGCTTGGTAGAGCGCCTGCTTTGGGAGCAGGATGTCGCACGTTCAAATCGTGTCACCTCGACCACAACGAAGGAACTTCTGAAATGCGACAGCTACAGGGTTCCTTCATTTGTTTAAGGAGAAAACATGACTGATTATAAAATGATGTTAGCAGAAGCTATCTCAGGTATGACGGACATATCAAACGAACAAGTTTATGAACTTGTTGAAATTCCGCCTAAAAGCAGTATGGGGGAGTATGCTTTTCCTTGTTTCACATTGGCGAAAACAATGAAAAAATCACCTCAGTCGATAGCGATCGATCTGTCTGAATCGCTTATCGGCAAGCTGGATTTCATAGAAAGAACTGAGGTCGTAGGTCCGTATCTCAATATTTTCATTAACAGAAGTATTTTCTGTAATGATGTAACTGATCACATAGTTCGGATGAAAGATAAGATAGGTTCATCCGATGAAGGAAAAGGTAAAACCGTTTTAGTTGAGTATTCATCACCTAATATCGCTAAACCTTTCCATATTGGTCATGCTTTCACTACTATTCTCGGACAGGCAATATATAATTTATATAAACATCTTGGATACGATGTATACAGACTGAATCATCTGGGAGATTACGGAACGCAGTTCGGAAAACTTATCAGTGCTTATAAGAGATGGGGCAATGATGAGGCTTTGGCTGAACAACCGATCAAGGAGCTGCTCAGGATATATGTTAAATTCCATGATGAAGCTAAGATGGATCCTTCATTGGATGAAGAGGCGAGATTTCATTTTCGTAATCTTGAGAAAGGTAATGAAGAAGAGTTCGGCCTCTGGAAACTCTTTCGTGATTTGAGTATTAAGGAGTTTGATGCGATATATAGAAGGCTCGGGATCACATTCGATGACATGAATGGTGAGAGTTTTTATAGTGACAAGATTCCTGAGATAGTATCAATGCTGAATGATAGGGATCTACTCGTTGAAAGTGACGGAGCGCGTGTAGTCATGTTGGAAGAATTCGGTCTGCCCCCGTGTATAATTCTGAAATCTGACGGAACAACTATTTATGCTTCAAGAGATATTGCTGCTATTCTTTACAGAAAGCGGAAGTATGATTTTTATAAAAATATATATGTTGTAGGTAATCCTCAGGCTCTGCATTTCAAGCAGGTTTTTGCCGTCGCTGATAAATTGGGATTGGATGCATCGGGCTCTTGTGTGCATGTGGGATTCGGGTTGGTAAAATTTGCTGACATGAAATTTTCTACCCGCGACGGAAATATAATACTCCAGGAAGAACTTCTTAATGAATGTGTTGGTAAAACTTCTGAGATAATCAGAAAGAATCGTGAAGAAAGACAGACGGATATGTCAGACGCTGAACTTTCACAGATAGCTGAGAAAATAGGTATCGGAGCTGTGATATATACGTTTTGCAGAAACAGTCGTGACAGAGACATCGTTTTCTCATGGGACGAAATGCTTGATTTCGACGGTGATTCAGCACCTTATCTCATGTATACATACGCAAGGTGCAGAAGTGTGCTGCGTAAAGCTAAAGCATCAGATTATGATCCGGCAGATGCAGTTGATGGGTTTAATACAAAGGTAACTGATGAAGAATTTGAACTGATCAAATATCTGCATGGATTTGGAGACAGTATCCGCAAAGCTGCTCAGGCATATGAACCCTACATACTTGTAAGACAATTGAATTTCATTGCGAGAGCATTTAATAAATTTTACAACAATCGCCCTATCCTTAATTGTGAAGACAGTGAACTATTGGCTTCCGGATTAAGGATCTGTGAAGCGTCTTCTGTTGTTTTGGAACAAGGGATGAGGTTGCTGGGGATATCACCGGTCGAAAGAATGTGACGCAGGAGGTATTTTAGTGAGGTTCGATCTGCCTGACGAGTTTGTTCAGAGAATGAGCTCACTGTTCAGGGGCCTGGGCAGAGAAAATGAACTTGAAGCTTTCATTTATACCTTTTCAGAGTCTCCGGGAAAAGGCATCAGGTTCAATAGAAACAAGACCAACGGAGAAAATGTTTTCAGTGGTATCGTTACTGCTAAAGTCCCATGGAGCGATGACGGGTGGTACCTTCCTGAAGATTTTCATCCCGGCCGGCATCCATATTATCACGCAGGACTTTTCTATATACAGGAACCTTCGGCTATGCTTCCGGCAATGCTGGCTAAAGCCTGTCCGGGCGACAGGGTGCTTGATCTGTGTGCTGCTCCCGGGGGTAAATCAGTAAAACTGTCTTCTGATATGCGCGGTGAAGGATTGTTGCTAAGTAATGATATAAGCACTGAAAGAGTAAGGCCGCTTGTCAGAAACATCGAGCTTGCAGGGTGCTCAAACTGTGTGGTGGCAAATGAACCACCGAATAAATTATCAGCAGTTTATCCCGAGTTCTTTGATATCGTATTAGTTGACGCACCATGCTCCGGTGAGGGGATGTTCAGGCGTGATCAGAATGCATTGAAAAACTGGAATAAGTATAAGGATGATTATCCGGTAACTCAACTTGATATCCTTTCTGAAGCCGCAAGTATGCTGAAACCGGGTGGCAGACTCGTGTATTCTACCTGTACGTTTTCACTTGAAGAGAATGAAAAAGTTATTGATTCGTTTCTGTCTGATAAAATGGATTATATGATTGAAGATATTTTCGCCGAAGGATACCTTGATGAAATTCCCGATCTTCACAAGACCGGGATATCACGAGGTCTCAAAATAGCCGGATCAAATACTGATATGACAGCAAGGATCTTTCCTCATGATATTCCCGGTGACGGGCACTATTGCGCGGTGCTGAGAAAAAACGATCATTCTGAAAATATCGATCATGAAACGAAGGATTTAGCAGATATCAAGAATCGGGAAGAGATTCGTAATGCATTTCATGATTTTGCAGATGACGTTCTTTCGGAAGAAGATTCGAAAAGGATAGATAAGTATTTCTCTAATCATCTTGCTTGTTATAAGGATCATATTTATACCTTGAATGTCCCTGTGCGGTTGCCGGATAATATTAATATGCCTAAGAAAGGTTTTTTCGTAGGACGGTTGAACCGATCTAAAGCAGGCGTGTTTTTTGAACCATCACACCAGCTGGTCATGTCTTTAGGTAAAGGCGATCACAGACGTATGATATCATTCTCACATTCCAGCATGGAGATAGCTAAATATCTTAAGGGGGAAACTATATTCTTCTCTGAGGATCCAGCAGATCTTTCTGATTATCAGGGTTATGTGATCATAGCTGTTGATGGACATCCTCTGGGGTGGGGGAAAAAGGATAGGAACGGGATGATAAAAAATCTATATCCTAAAGGATGGAGGAGATCATGAGACCTAAACTTATCGTAGCAACAGGCAACAGAGATAAAATCAAGGAAATCAGAGAGATCCTTTCAGGGATCAAAGCGGATGTTTTAACACCGAATGATCTCGGTCTGGATTTTAATGTGGTTGAGGATGGCAATAGTTTTGAAGAGAATGCTATGATCAAAGCCAGAGCTCTTCATAAACTAACAGGCGGATATGTTATGGCTGATGATTCAGGACTTTCTGTCAATGCGCTGAATGGTGCTCCCGGGATCTACTCAGCAAGATTCGCCGGTGAAGATGCGGATTACCCAACTAAAATAGCAAAGATACAGAAAATGCTTGATGAATCAGGCAGTATTGACAGAGGAGCGGCTTTCATATGTGCAGTAGCACTTATTTTTCCTGACGGTAAGGAATTCATAGTCAGAGGTGAATGTACAGGACTGATCCATGACAAGATCCAAGGAAGGAACGGATTTGGGTATGACCCGGTGTTTTATGTTCCGGAATATGGTATGACAACTGCTTCAATGACACGCAGCCTTAAAAACATGATCAGCCACAGAGGTAAAGCCGTTCGTAATGCGCTTAAGATATTAAAGGCTGAGACTGATCTGTTTGGAAGTGTTGACGATAAGGCTTTCAAATGATATATTATCATTCGTGCACATATGTGCGCGAGCTACGGACATGAGGGATGAAACCATGAAGACAGAGTATTACCTCATAAAATCGGATATTTTGCCGGAGGTTTTCACCAAAGTGATGGAAGTTAAGAGGCTTCTTGGTTTAGGTAAAGCTACTTCGGTGAATCAGGCTGTTAAGATGGTTGATCTTAGCAGAAGCGCATACTATAAATATAAAGATTCAATTTTGCCATTTTATGAAACTTCAAGGGGTAAACTTGTTACTGTTATTTTTATGGTCGAAGATTTTCCCGGAATACTTTCCGGAATCGTTAATGCCTTAGCAGACGCTAATGCAAATATACTGACCATCAATCAGAATATACCTATTAACGGTTTGGCTGATGTTTCGATAGTTATAGAAACAGACAAACTAAATACTGAACTGGAATATCTTTTGACAGATATTGAGAGAATACCCGGGGTAAGATCATATAAGATCCTGGCCAGGGAATAAACCTGAAAAGTGTGAGGAGTTTATGGCGGAGATTGCAATAATCGGATATGGTGTTGTAGGGTCCGGGTCTGCTGAAGTCTGGAAAATGAACAGAGAATATATCACCAGAAGGACGGGCTGTGAGATAAACATCAAGAAAATACTTGATATCAGGGATTTCACGGATGATGAACTTTCTGATCGATTCACCAGGGATCCTGATGAAATATTTTCTGATCCTGAAATATCAGTATTGATTGAAACTATCGGAGGCACCGGGATAGCATATGAGTATACTAAGAGGGCATTACTTTCAGGTAAAAGTGTAGTTACATCGAATAAAGAACTAGTGGCAACACACGGACCGGAATTGCTCAGAATAGCCGCTGCTAATAAGGTGAGTTATTTGTTCGAGGCAAGTGTCGGAGGGGGGATACCTATAATAAGACCTCTCAATAAATGTCTTTCCGGCAACAGAGTTAAAGTAATCAGCGGAATTTTAAACGGAACGACCAACTATATCCTTTCTAAAATGATGAGAGAAGGCTCAGATTTCGAAACGGCATTAAGAGAAGCTCAACAATTCGGATATGCAGAACAGAATCCGGTTTCAGATGTTGAGGGCACTGATGCTTGCAGAAAACTTGCGATATTGTCCAGTATTGCTACAGGTGAATTTATAGATTATCGAGATGTTTACACAGAGGGTATATCAAGGGTGTCTATAGTTGATATAAAATACGCTTCTGATTTGGGTTATTCCGTGAAATTGATAGCTCAGATACGAGAGCTTACAGAAAGAGAGCCTGAAGCTATCGTGGCCCCTATGTTCCTTCCAAGAGAATCTCCTTTATCTACTGCTGATGATGTATTCAATGCAATACTTGTTGAAGGAAATGCACTAGGACCTTCGATGTTTT
>JAQVYV010000140.1 GCA_028708525.1 Eubacteriales bacterium | reverse complement strand
AATATTTTGTATTCAAGAGCCTTTTGGCTCGTTAAATCTTAATTTACTCTTTTTTTTGACTCAAATTTAATTGAATCGTTGGCTCGTCTTGTTCTTGCTCTCACTGTTCAATTTTCAAGGTCCGTGCCTCGGTTTTCGCGAGGCGCTTTAATAAGATATCATCATGCCTAAGAGTTGTCAAACACTTTTTCGAATAATTTCACACGTTTCAACAACTTACCCGGGTGTATCCTGATCAGACATCTTCCGGTCTTACATCATAGAATGCAAGAACGGGCAAATGTGTAGTACTGTCTTTAAACGGTTGACCCGTAAAATCCTTACCCGGAACATGGTGGACCCTCAAGTCAGGTCCGGGAGTGCGATCAGTTTTCAATATGATCTTATTTCCGCGTGTATGATAATCGATCACAGACAGCATCCCTGATGAATCTTCTGCTTTAAACAGGATCCTATCAGGCGGAGTATCATAATCGAATATCCTGTCAGAAACATTTACAAACTCTAATTCGATCTCATTTTCGGAGTACAGTCTTACCCCTGATACATCCGGCGCATCACATAGCACATCCATGCCATATATATACCGTAATGCCGTCGCAGCAAGTCTTTCACCGATCTGTATGTTGCTTGCGGAACTTATATGTATAGGGTCTGAAAGTGACGCGTCAATGGTGGGGATAACATATACTCCCGGTATGCTCCGGGCAGCTATCCTCTGAGCATTTCTTACCCTTCCCCATGACCTGTCCCAATCATCATTTGTTTCTCTTGTAATATGCCTGTTCAACTGACATGTCAGAAACGGCAATCCGGGATCATTGAGATCCTTTCTCAAACGGGAGGTAAAACCTGTAAATCTGTCAAGATATGTGACCGAATCTTCAGGTGAGGCATCAGAGCATCCCTGATACCAGAGTATGCCTCTGACTTTATCTGTGCAAGACAAGACTGTCTCAAGCATCGTTCTGTACAAATGACCATTTTCGGTTATATCCCATTCCGCCAGACTGCTTCCGCCTTTGGATGTCTGTATAAGACCTACAGGTATTCCGGCAGTTCTGTTTATCTGCCTCGCAAAACTAAGATAAGGAGATACTCCGGGGTTAGCATTTTCCATCGTATTTAAATGGAGCGTCCCGGTCGATTCATTCAACGGATTGGACGCCATGTCCCATCTGCCTGAATTCTTAAGGATATGTACACCGGGAATGGCCGGATCATATACCGGGTCTTTCCCATAACCTGATGAATTGCTCTGACCGGTTATAACATAAAGGTCTCCTACT
Organism: Eubacteriales bacterium; assembly: GCA_028708525.1. Classification (GTDB taxonomy): domain Bacteria; phylum Bacillota; class Clostridia; order Saccharofermentanales; family UBA5734; genus JAQVYV01. Next base: position 3,219 of record JAQVYV010000140.1, on the reverse strand, counting down.
CCGATGTGATGGATCATATCGCCTCGGTAAGCCCATTCTCTGCTGGAATTCTTATTATGATCAAGACAAGTTTCTACCCTGTATAATCCCCCTGAAGGAACTCCGGAAATCTTAGCTTCCCAAGTATCCTGACCTGTCATGCAAGCAGCTTTCCAAGGTATCACGATCATACCGGAATCTTCGTATACTACACGTACATAAACTTGAAACAAGAGAGAAGGGTCAGTCAGATCCATCTGATCTGCAGAAGCAGGTATGTTTTCGAAAGGATACCATCTTCCTTTGATCTTTAAGGTCCCTTCTCCCCCGTCCTGTTGTATTATCTGCCAATCAGAAAGTCCTTTATCTATCAGAACTCCATGTTTCATACACCGGCTTCTCCTTCGGGTGCAGATATCTCATCTTCCTCATCATGATCGATAACAGCTATATCGACGACTTTCCCATCTCTGGATCTCATCAGCGTGACTCCTTGAGTAGCCCTTGAGAGGACCGGGATCTCCTTTGCTGCAATCCGGATTATGACACCTGTATCATTTATTAGAACGATATCATTGTTGTCATCGACCAGAGCGATCCCTGAAAGCAAACCGGTCTTCTCCGTTGTTCTATAAGTCAGTATTCCTTTGCCGCCTCTTGCCTGAACACGATATTCATCCATCTCAGTACGCTTACCAAAGCCATGATCAGATATTACCAGCAAAGTTTTATCATTATCTATGGGCACCATGCCGATAACCGAATCATCCTCTTCCAGACTGATACCTCTGACACCTTGAGTATTCCTTCCTGTTCCACGTACATCATTTTCGTTGAAACGTATAGACTTACCCTGACGAGTAACAAGAGTGATGTCATCATTGCCCTCAGTCAGGCGGACACCTATGAGTTCATCCTCATCACGCAGATTGATGGCAATAAGTCCGCTCTTATTGATGTTTCCGTATTCACTTAGTTTAGTCTTCTTCACGACACCTTCTGCAGTACCCATGATCAGGTAGCCTTCATCCTCGAAATTCCTGACAGGTATTATCGTTCGTATCTTTTCACCACCGTCCAGATGCAAAAGGTTCACAATAGCCATGCCCTTGGCTGTTCTTCCGACCTCAGGTATCTGATATCCTTTCATCTTGTAAACTTTTCCTCTGTTGGTAAAGAAAAGAATAAATGCATGCGTAGATGTCACGAGTATAGTTTCGACAAAATCCTCTTCTCTGGTCTGCATACCGGTGATCCCGCGACCGCCCCTGTGCTGCATCTTGTAAGTATCTACCGGAAGGCGTTTAACGTAACCGAAATGTGTAAGAGTAACAACAACTTCCTCTTCCTGGATAAGAGATTCATCTGTTATTTCATCATCCTCATCTATTTCGATCATTGTTCTTCTTGGCTGAGCATACTTATTCTTAAGAACAAGTATTTCGTCCTTGATAACAGAAAGCAGCAGCGACTCATCTTTCAATATATTATTGAAATACTCTATTTTCTCAACAAGATCATTGTATTCATTTTCAAGTTTCTCTCTTTCAAGTCCGGTCAGACGGCCAAGTCTCATATCAACTATATGCTGAGCCTGTTTCTCACTGAACCCGAAACGCTCCGTCAGTCCTGCTTTAGCCTGATCCTCGTTCATAGAAGAACGGATTATCCGTATGACTTCATCGATGTTGTCTATCGCTATCTTAAGACCTTCAACTATATGCTTGCGGGCAAGAGCCTTTTCGAGATCGAAATTCGTCCTTCTCCGTATAACATCTTTCTGATGCTCAAGGTAATATTTCAAGGCATCCATCAAAGTGAAGAGCTTAGGGGAAAAGCGGCCGAGCTCATCAGGAACAAGTGCAAGCATATTGGCATTGAAAGCATCCTGCAGTTGTGTCATCTTGTATAGTTGATTCAAAACAACATTAGCGTTGGCATCTCTCTTCAATTCGATCACTATCCTGACAGCTTCGTTTCTGTCAGATTCGTCACGGATATCGCTGATCCCGTCTATCCTCTTATCTTTAACCAAATCAGCTACTTTCTCTATAAGTCTTGCTTTGTTTACCATATAAGGCAGGTCATGTACTACGATCCTCTGCCTGGTTCCTTTGAACTCTTCGATCTCAGCTTTAGCCCGGACTACTATTCTTCCCTTACCTGTCTTATATGCTGATCTTACTCCATTAGTACCAAAGATAGTGCCTGCTGTCGGAAAATCCGGACCGGGTATGACTGTCATCAGATCATCCTCGTCGACATTCGGGTCATCGATGAGCATTACGACACCGTCGATCACTTCACCGAGGTTATGAGGGGGTATGCTTGTAGCCATTCCCACTGCGATACCGGTCGTTCCGTTGACAAGCAGATTAGGAAACCTTGATGGAAGAACTATAGGTTCCATTTCATGTTCATCAAAATTAGGCTTAAAGTCTACAGTATCTTTATTAATATCGCTCATCATCTCCATAGCGATCTTGGTAAGTCTGGCTTCCGTATATCTGTAAGCAGCCGGCGGATCGCCATCCCTGGATCCGAAGTTGCCATGCCCGTCAACAAGCATATGCCGCATCGAAAAATCCTGAGCAAGTCTTACAAGAGAATCATAAACAGCCGCATCACCATGCGGATGGAATCTTCCCAGAACATCGCCGACAGTGGTCGCACATTTCCTAAATGCCTTTTCCGGTGTAAATCCTTGTGTGAACATCGAGTACAGGATCCTTCTGTGGACCGGTTTCAACCCATCTCTAATATCAGGTAAAGCACGATCTGTAATAACACTCATCGCGTAATCGATGAATGATTTTTTCATTTCTTTCTCTAACTCGACAGGTATGATCGTATTATAATCTGTCCTGAAAGCCTGATCCGCCGCATCCGCCCTTTCCTTAGCCAGGGCTGCTTTAGCTGAAGTGTCTTTCCCATTAATATCGGCGGCTCCGCCATCAGCGACACCGCCGTTATATCCTTTTTCTGCCATTAATATTGCCTCCGATTCTGATTATATGCATCCTTACTATTATACCACAAGATCAAGGAGCATTGCACAGACAGGCACTGATACGACCGAAAAGACAGTAGTCAGAAAAACTGAACCGGCCGCACGGGTCTTTGACAGTTGAATAGATAAAAAATCCTTGAAAGCCCTGGTGGGGCTTATTTTTTTGTCAAATTTTCAGTTTATATATTGAGTAATATTGAGTAATGTGTTACAATATAGGAGACCGGAGG
>JAQVYV010000022.1:11585-18951 GCA_028708525.1 Eubacteriales bacterium | reverse complement strand
CTATAACTATCAAGAGAACAGAAAGCGTTATCAAGACTGTGATCAATATATTCGAAACGATATCCTCCATATAAAGATTCTCCGGTATAGCTGATACTATGACCCAATGGAGCCCATCACGGTCTACGTTCCTTACCTCTATAAATAATTTACCGTATCCTGCTCTATCATCATAGATAAATGAGTTACTTCCATCACTCTCATATTGATCATAGATCTTGTTTATAAGCTCATTTCCCGTATTGCTTATATTAGTTCTGATGATCTTTCCGTCATCATCCATCGAATAATCACTTATCCCAATCGAGTTGGAAATAAGATTTCCTGTATCCTGCTCCAGGAGTAGTGTAAATCCATCATACTTTGAGACCGAGCTCTCCAGAAAATCCTTTATACTGGTAAGAAGCATGTGAGTACCCATTACTCCTATAAGGTCTCCGCGAGCATCATAAATTGGCCAGGCAGCAGATAAAGTAAGATCATCTTTGATAAAATGCTTATAAACAGGAGAAAAAACAGGATTCCCGGCTTCTACGGCTGCCTTATACCAATCCCGTGTCCGAGGATCGAATTTGCCTGCCTGCAAGGCCAGGCTGCCGGCTGTCATATCATCGTTAACGGAATAATACCATGAGTTCCCGTCTGTATCAGCATTATTTTGCATGATCTCGATATCATCGTTTTCGTTTCTCCTTGCACCATAGTACTCGCCGTCAGGAGTACCTATACTAAAACTATATATGCTCTTCTCATGTGAGCTTAATACGTTGACGAAAAACTTATCACGTATGATTTCATCATCCAAATCAACGATACCGTATTCGATCATCTTATGGTTCAATTCATTGATATGCTGTGGAATATATAGAAATGTTTCGACCTGCTCAGCCAATCGTGATGAGATGTCATCAGAAAGGTCAGAAGTTATCCTTCTTGAAGATGATAGCCACCTGAGAAAAACAAGTGTGCTGGTCAATATGACCGTTGTAAACAGAGCCAGTATAAAATAAACAGTGATTATTCTGTATATAGAAATATTTCTCCTGTTTTCTGTCACGTGATTCTCCTTCCGCAATATGATGATATCTCACTGAGTAATCCTTCAGCCATATCAATGAATGATGACTGATACTTCTCTATTTCAATCTCATCTCCTTCAGCTAATAACTTCTGAAAAGTTTTCGCAGCCTCATAGAATGATTTAGCACCTATACTCCCTGAACTCCCTTTCAATTTGTGAACCATCTGTGTTGCGGTCTTATAATCTCTATTAGAAAGCGCATTCTTCAGAGTAACAGCAACATCATGGTTTTCACTGTAGAACTCATTCAAAACCTGCCTGAAAAGCTCCGGATCCCCACCTGTCATCATTATCCCAAACTCTGTATCAAGTATTTGCTCTTTTCTGACTATTATAGATTCACCTTTCTGCTTGTCAAGAAGCTCTTTAACGATTCGAATAAATCCATCCGGATCATAAGGTTTACTGATATAGTGAAACATTCCGCTTTGAGTACATTTCTCCTTTACTCCGGAAATCACATCGGCTGTCATGGCAACGATCGGTATGTCAGCCGACATTTTTCGTATTTTCTCAGACGCTTCATATCCATTCATGACAGGCATATGAATATCCATCAGTACCAGTGATATGCTTTCTTTATAGCTTGTAAATATCTCCAGAGCCTCCTGACCGTTGTTTGCGATAAGTGTTTCACAGCCTATCTTGTTCAGCAGTGAAGTAGCGATCAGCTGATTTGTCTTATTGTCTTCAGCTAATAAAACTGTATTATTAACTGATGACACTTCGGCTGTATCTGTCATTTCTGAATCCGGCCGGGAAACTTTTACGTCCTTTGATAATTGCGTTCCCGCATCATTTTCTTTATCAGACACAAAACTCAGATATACAACGAAGACAGAACCTTCACCCGGAGTGCTGAAAACACTTATTCTTCCATTCATCAGATCTACAAGGTTTTTAACTATTGAAAGTCCAAGACCGGATCCTCCGAAACGTCTGTTGATGCTGCTGTCTGCCTGCTCAAACGGGGTAAAAAGTCTGCTTACCTGTTCCTCGGTCATTCCAATTCCTGTATCCTTTACTGTAAAAGACAAATGATACATGTTCCCTTCCTTTGCTACAAGCCTGACTTCAAAACCTACTTTGCCTTCATCCGTAAATTTGACCGCATTATTCAACAAATTGAGCAGTATCTGTTCCAATCTCTTCGGATCACCTGTAAGTCTGTCGGGTAACTGAGTGTCTGCATATGATCTGAAATCAAGCTTCTTCTCTTCTATCCTGTAAGAAATGATCCCAACAACATTTTGTATGACCTGTCCCGGACTAAAAGATATATTCTCAAATTCGATCCGTCCTGATTCGATTTTCGAAAAATCAAGTATGTCATTGATTATTCCCAGCATATTGTCTGCAGCGCTGGAAATTCTGTCAGCATACGATATCTGTGTCTGTGAAAGTTCACTTTCCTTTAGCAGATAAGTAATACCTGTTATCGCATTGAGCGGAGTCCGTATTTCGTGAGACATCCTTGCAAGAAAAACAGATTTAAACTCATTAGCTTTCTCGGCTGCGATCTTTGCATCCTCAAGATCATGTTGTACTTCCTGACGAATTCTTATCTCTCTTCTCAGGTGTCCTATCCAGTAAAAAGATACTCCTATGACGATAAGAATAACTGTTCCGAATATAAGAACAGCCCTTATTATCGGCCAATGATCTATGTCTGCTTCAAATTTGATCCATTTGTTACTGATCGCTATCTTTTCTTCATCGGAGATACTGTCAAAGGATTTGTTTAAAATGCTTATCAATTCAGGCCAATCCTTACGGACAGCCATATGCAGTGATTGTTGTTTCTCTGCTTCAAAAGCGATGAACTTGAGTCCGGTTATTGCGTTTGTTCTTATAAGATGATCCGTAGTTGCATGATTCCCGAGAAACGCTCTTTCCTTACCATTAGAAACAGCCATCAGAGCACTTTCAACAGAATCATACAAACTTAGATTTATGTCGTGATACGATAGCAAAAAACTGTGATGCGAGCTGTTTCGCTGTACTGCAACTGTAAGACCTTTCAAGTCATCCAGGTCCGCGATACCTGTATCATTATTCTTAGTAACAATAACCCTCCTGAAATTATGATAAGGCTCACTAAAGCGAAAATAAAGTTTCCTTTCTTCAGTTACAGATACTGCAGAAAGCAGATCTATTTCACCGGATAACGCTCTATCATAAGCTTCCGGCCATGTTATCCCTCTCTGCACTTCAAATCGTAATCCCGTAAGCTCACTGATCAGATCAAGGTGATCAGCAGCTATACCTTTATAATCACCTTCATCGTCAATAAACTCAAACGGTACAAATTTCGGATCGACTCCGACTATGATCACCGGATGAGTTTTAATAAAATTGATCTCTTCCACTGTCAGAGAGATATCTTCAAGCGCTGAAATACTTATTTCCGAATAAAAGCAAATGCCCGTAGCTGTAAGAATGATCGATATGATATGAACAAACGTTTTACATACTTTACTCATATGATCGCCTGCTTTCATAAATATCTGAAAATCAAAGTCTGGGTTACAATATCAGACAGAACTTCCATCCCTTTCGTTTCTGATCTGAAGTATACAACTCTTCTGGAATCCTTAACTGCCTGCTGAATGTAAGCATCAGTCATCCCTGCATAATCACTGACACAATCCGCTTGCCAGACAACATTATCCCCTGAGCGCAAATGGCCTATAACAGAATCAAATCCTCCAAAACCTGTACTGACCCGCTCGTTTATACTCATAGCATTCAGTAATTCTCTTTCCTGACCTCAAAATACGATCTTGCATACTTACATACAGGACATACTTCAGGAGCCTTTCTACCCATTACAAGATGTCCGCACACACGGCACTCCCACATCGTCTGCTCACCCTTCTCAAAGACTTGCTGCATCTCGACATTTCTGAGAAGTGCCCTGTAACGTTCTTCATGTGCCTTCTCTATCGCTGCCACATTGCGGAAACGTTCGGCCAGCTCTGCAAACCCTTCTTCTTGGGCATCTTTAGCAAACCTTTCATACATATCCGTCCATTCATAATTCTCTCCCTCAGCGGCGTGAAGAAGATTTTCGGCAGTATCACCGAGGTTTCCAAGTTCCTCATACCAAATACGAGCATGCTCCTGTTCATTTCTTGCTGTCTTTAGGAATATCTCAGAAAGCTGATCATATCCTTCCTGCTGAGCTATGTTGGCGAAATAAGTATATTTATTCCTGGCCTGACTCTCGCCTGAAAATGCCTCCATAAGATTCTTCCCGGTCTTGGTCCCGTTGTACTTATTTACAGACTCTGTTTTCTCTTCCATCAGTTCGAAAACCCTTGCCGGTTGTCCGCATTTCGGACATTTGAAATCCTCGGTCATCTCTCCTTCATGAATGTATCCGCAGATCATACAGCGATATTTAGCCACTTTCATTTCCCCCTTATTCAAATCATGATCATTTACCGTTTTATCTTCTTTATCAATAAGTTTGATCAGTCTTCGTACAGCCTCTGAAGGGAATCCCTCAGACTGATCTTTCTGTGCAAGTTTCTTCAGAAGATCCAGTGAATTCTGACTCTGCGGAAGCATGTATCCTGATTCGCGAATGATATCTTCAGCCATCACCCGGTTGGATCTCTCTATAGCTTTAGCGAGTTTGCCTTTAAGTCCCGAAGCGATCCTTTCCTGTCCCGCTTTACTCCTAAACAAAGCTCTCATCGAAGAAGTCACATCATCGGACTTGATCTGCTGCTCCGGATAATCGAAAGGAACCATTGTGATAGCACCCGAAGGACATGCATCCGCGCAATCTCCGCATCCCGTGCATTTCGCGATATCGATGACGCTGTTCTCAGTATCGGTCGCACCTGTAGGACAAACATATAAGCACAGACAATCCTTAGTACATAAACTCACATTTCTGACCGCATACTTCTTACTCATGCTGCGTCACCTCCTTTGATTATCTCAAACTTCCGGTTTGTCACCTTACAAACCGGACACATTTCAGGAGGCACATCACCAACATAAACGAAACCGCATATGGTACAAACATAAACATCAGTGTTCGTCGTCATTGCATCACCTTCTCGATCGTATCTTGAGATAAGTGACCTCAGGATCTTAGTTACCTTCTCACTCCAGACAAGAGCTCGTAACGCTCCTCTGTCTTCAGCAGCCAAAGCCCTGTCATTTGCTCTCGGAAATCCGTCCTGAAGATCCTGTTCGATAAGACCAAGAAGTTTGTCAAATCCGGGAGATTCAGGTTCCGGTGAAGCTATTTTAAAATAGTCAGCCAATTCTCTGAAAAGTCCTGCTTCCTCATTCTTATATTGCTTCTCGCAGCCTTGCGCGAGGTTGGAACACAGAGCGCTCATTTCAAGAGAATTAAGTTCCTTCAAATCCGAAGGCGTCTCAGTAAGCACTTTGTGCACGGTCTTTCCCGAATGATCAGAGGAGACTGCTTCTGCCTCGAATTCGCTCTTGGCAGCTCCACACAATGGACAGACCCAATCTTCCGGTACATCCTCCCATCCGGCTCCATCGTACACGAAACCGCAAACCGTACAAATAAACTTAGACATTCTTCCCTCCTCCTATGCAGTTATAATATCAAATCGTTATCTATAATTTTCTGTATGTTCTCGTCGAAAGATAATATCTTATTCTTTCACCCGGCTGAAGCTGTATATGATTAGCTGCGCATTGAATATCGAATCTCTCGGTCCTGCCGTTGTCAAGTAACACATCGGTAGAATAAAGAGTGAAGTGCTCATCTATTCTTCTTGCCTTACCCGTCATAGTCGTATTATTTATGTCTCTTCTGGATGTCGTTCGCTCCTCGGAGTAATGCCGGACGACCGTACCGTCAACAAATTTCCCTCTCTCCCACCTGATAGCAGTAACCAACCATATTATGAGCGCAAAACCAGCTGCCGGGATCAGTGTGTATTCAATTTTAACTGTATCTTCTGCGGCAAAAATAACCATTGCTATCGCAAACGATATTACTGTGAAAAATATTGCCCCTGCAACAAGTCCTTTGTTTCGTTTGGCTACACGTTTAGGGTCATTAGGTGGTATAAATCCAAACTTTCTTCCGCATTCCGGACAGAAATTAGCCCACCTCGGAAGCCTTGCATCGCAATCCCCGCAGTCCTCTTCAACAAAATACACATCCTCCGGCGGTTGTGTATCTGTCCCGCAGTATGAACAAAACTTCTGATCATTCGTCTTAGCACCACAGTTGTAACAAAACGTAGTCATTTCCATCTCCTCCGATTGTTCTACATGATTACATTATACAGTATTTATCTTTTAGATTCAGTATTCTAATAACACTTTCATCTATTCTGGATACTGGAATCACATTACTCTCAACAGCTGTTATTAAAGCTTCGAATGCTGCAGTCAGATCCTGCGGCATGAGAATTATATCCACTCCTGCATTTACAGCCATAACTGCTGCTTCCTCCGGAGAAAAATCATCAGCTATTGCTCCCATGATCATTGAGTCCGTTATTATGACCCCATTATATCCCAGTTCATTCCGCAGTCGGTTAGTAACGATCTCTCTTGAAAGAGACGCAGGCAGAGCACTCTCATCTATCTTCACAGGCGTTATATGTGACATCATTATCATGTCAGTATCAGCCTCTATTGCAGCGATAAACGGGATGAGCTCACATATCAGCATTTCATCCCATGTCTTATCAATGGAAACACCTCCTGTATGTGTGTCCTCAGATGTATCTCCATGCCCCGGAAAATGCTTTATACAGCTTATGATCCCGCTGCTGCGAAATCCCTTTATCGCTGCGGATACCATAACTGCAACAAGCTCAGGATCACTTCCGAAAGCCCTGTCACCAATGACAATGTTCTGCGGGTTCGTGTTCACATCAGCAATCGGAGCAAAATCGAGATTGAAACCAAGAGCTTTCATATAAGATCCGATAACTTCACCTGCTTCTCGTGCATTATCTGGGTCTCCTGTATTACCAACTGCTTGCATGCTTTTATACTTCTGAACATCAAATGATTTATTATTGGCTATTCTTGCTACCCTCCCGCCTTCTTCATCAGTTGCCATAAAAAGTGGGATGGAGCTCTGTTTCTGTTTATCTTCTATTAGATTTGTGATTTGTTCCGGATCCTGTATGTCGTCTCCGAAGAAAATGATACCACCAACGGGATGCTCTGCAAAATCAGAGATCTGCTGCGGTGCAACAATGAACATCTGTCCGATTTTATCCCTTAATGTCATTTGACTAAGTAATTTTTCCGCTTCAGAAAGAACTT
>JAQVYV010000022.1:0-11485 GCA_028708525.1 Eubacteriales bacterium | reverse complement strand
CTTTTCCTTTGAAAACATCCTGATATATCATACTCACGGAGACACCATCTAGCTGAGCCGGAATTACTATATCACGGGAATCTCCGCTGTAACTCCCCCAAATCCTTCCTGCCAACCCGCCGGAAGTGTCGAATTTCACCCCGTCAGAAACAGATATCCTATAAAATGAATCATTAAAGGTCAGATGCCATCTGCCAAGGTCGACAAACCATTTGATCTCCGCGTCCTTTGTTTGGGCGACATATGTCTCATTGAGATATCCCGACGCTACCAGTTGCTCCATTAAATAAACAGAAGCACTGCCCGGATCATCAAAAGGGTCATTGCTGCTAATTCCCATCCTGTACATCCTTGTGATCCTGTTAAGATTGTTAACAGAGGCCTGATCAGCCGAAAGTCTTGACCTTTCGATCATTCCGGAAAAAACCGGTATTGAAACCGAAGCAAGTATAGCAAGAACTGCTATCACAATGATAAGTTCAATGAAAGTAAATGCGTTTCTGTACGATTTGCTTCTCATTCTTCACCTGTTCAACTGATTCACCTGCTCAACTTTATGTAATTATTGTAATAGCATATGAGTAAATTAACAACATCAAAGCGGAAATAAGAGTGTTATCACGAATCCGGTTTCTGCATCAGAACCGGGACCGGCCATTATGTCGATCTTAAGATCATCACATAGCTTTTGGACCAAATAAAGACCCATGCCGGTTGATTTACTCCATCCGGAAGATGATCCGCCAAAAGCCTTATCGAATATGAACGGCAGATCCGCTGCATGAACGCCTTCTCCGTTATCTTCAATCGTTAAGAAAAACTTTCCTCTTTCCTCGTCTTTTCCTGTTTTCACGATGATTCGCTTATCTTCCTTTTCTGATGAATATTTCACGGAATTCATGAGTATCTGCGAAAAGATAAATCTCAGAGCTTTATAGTCGCTGACAACCGGATGATCACCGATTTGTTCTGTGAGTATGATCCCCTTCTCTTCAAATATGCAGCTAAGCTCCGCAGAAGCTTCTTGAAAACATGCAGACAAATCGACAATACTTAGGAACTTGTCACTGTGATATGAACGGGATCTTGCGTAATACAGTATTTTCTCGATATCATCGTTGATATCTGCCCTGACATGCTCAAGTTTGATGTAAACAGTATCTGACATTTCGTCTTTTCTGTTCTCGAGAACAAGCGCAAGCAGTGCTAAAGGCGTTTTGATCTCGTGTACCCAGTTTTCGATGAAATCCTGATATTCAGATGACAGCATTCTTGTACCGGCAAGTTCATCCTTCACCTCTCTCAACTTTTCGCCAGTTTCTGTAATGATATCCTTGTAGATCTCACCGCAAATTCTAACCAGAAACTCCTGTTTCTCATGATCAGGCTCTCGCAGAAATAATTCAAAAGCATTCCGTTTCTTATCATATGACCTCTTCAAGATCATCAGTCCGAAAACAATAAACAAGAAAGGAAGTACAATCATTATCCGGACCAGGACCGCAAAAGTCTGCGGATAAGCCAGCCAGGCAAGAAAAACGAACAACAAAGTATTCAAAATGAAAATTATTATCCAAATCAGATGAGCTCTGATCAAACTGATCAAATCTTTATGCCTCATTACCACCTACAGCAAGACGATATCCTGAACCCCGTACATTTAATATCCTGCATCCGAGCCCGCCTTCTTCAATGGTTCTGCGGAGCCTTGTGATGTTTACCTGCAGGATGTTCTCATCCACAAATTCCGCACTTCCCCACAGTGATCCTATGAGGTCTTCTTTCCTTACAACATCCGGGTAAGCTCCGGCCAACAGTCGAAACAGCTTTCTTTCATTCTCCGATAGATGTACTGTCTTTTCGTCTGCTAAAATCACGTTAGCAGCTTCATCATATCTGATCCCGGAGCACTCGATAACAGTATGTCTGCCTTCATAAATATCCAGCAATCTTTGTATACGCGCAGTAAGCCGTTTAGGGTTGCATGGCTTCGTAAGATAGTCATCTGCCCCAAGATCCAAAGCATGGAGTTCATCCTGAAGTTTGTCCCTGCAGGTTAGCACAAGCACAGGACTGATGCCTCTGCTCTTTAGCGACCGGCATATATCGAATCCCGAAGGTCCCGGAAGATTAAGATCAAGCACAACAAGTGAAGGTTCAAATGATTCAATTTCCTCTACCGGCTGGTTCGCAGGGTCGATGATCTGTACAAGAAAACCTTGTTTCTCAAGTATATCTTTCAACTCATCACGAAGAAATACATCGTCCTCAACAACAGCGATTTTCTTCAATGATCCCCTCCGTTATCCGATATCACTTAATTTTCTTATCAAGCTGTCGCTTTTCCGGCAGATGACCTTTATATAAACCATTTCAAATGCTATGAAAAACGCTGCAGCACCTATCATTATAGCAACAATGTGAAAAATATTCACACCCAATGAACTTAAGCTGAGCATAAACGATCCTATCAGAGACCAAAGTCCAAAGACCGAACTTATCAAAGCCACTAAAATAGTTAATCCAAAATACCATCTTATCTGACTTCTGCCTGAACGCTCAAGTTCACTCGTGCCTGCTCCTATTGCTGAAGCAACAGCATATCTGTGTTTAGTAGTCTGCTGCTGCATAAGAAACTTAACACCTAAAACAGTATTGGCGATGATAAGAAACATTATACCGAGATAAAATGTAGTGTAGCTTCCTGCCACCATATAGAAAAGCTGTCTTCCCATGCTTGCCAGATAACTCTCAAACTCAAACCCTTTCTCTGACAGTATTTCACTGACATCATTCATCGCCTGCATGAGTCCTTTATTGTCAACGATATCCTGACTTAACATCATATTGTAATATCCATTATTCGAACTATCATGAGCATATTTATCAAAGAACTCATCAGGTACTATGAGTGCATATGCCAGTGTTATGGAGCGGTCTGCCACAACATTGGAAGTATAAAGCTCCGTTTTGAGAGAGAACTCTTTCTCGCCAAATATAAATCTCTGTCCGGACGAAAGAATATCACTAAGCACTTCGTGGGTATATGCAAAAACACTATGAGAAAACATGGCTGCTTCATCAAGATTCAATTCAATAGTCGGCTCACCGATAGAATCAAGTAATGCATTATAACTTGATAGCGAAATGACATACATCCTTCCTCTGTCAGAAAAGTCTCTGATCAGACTATCTCTTGCCTGAGACCCTTCCTTCTGTGATAACTTTTCGATCAAGGTATGCCAGGAAATATCCGAATCAAGCATTCCGATTTTCATCTCATATTGTGATGAGATCAATTGCCCGATCCCATCTGTTTCGGAAAGCATAGATTCTATTTTTTCTTTTTCACCTCTGATCGTAAAGTCGACCGTCCTCGCTTCAGATGAGTTTCTGCTATATGAGCCTGATATCCCATATACAAAACAAATAATTGCCATAAGGATGAGCAGTGATGATACTGCAAGCGATCCCCATTGGTGCATAACATTTTCCTGAAGTTGTCTCGCGGTAAAAACAGAAAGGCCGGCTGCATCTGCACTCCTTCTTCTTACCGATACACCTATGATGCTTCCCAGACCTCTGAAAAGCAGACAAGTTCCGATCACTCCTAAAATAAGCACTGAGGGAAAAATGATAAATATGAGTTCTATCATTCGCATAAGTGTCACACCGGCAAAGTATGCGGAAGCTAAAAGTATGATCCCGAATATCAGGCTTACCCTCCCTGATCTTACAGTGGGTAGTTTCTGGGCTTTGACTTCACGTTCCTGAAGCAGATAAAATGGCTGTTTTATGGCAGTTTTGATGCTGAGTATAAAAACGGCAGCAAGCTGTACGGCCAGTGTTCCGCAGATCGTCGCGGCAACACCGGTCCATGAAACTGAAAATTCATGGCCGATAATACCAAATCCTATAAGGCGGGATGTAAGGAGTCCTATCAGCTCAGTCAGGATAACTGCCAGAGGGATTCCTGCCAGCAAGGCAATGAAGCAGTTCCACAAAGTCTCACCCATGATCATTGAGAACAAGGTTGTTCTCTTCATCCCAAGCATCAGATACATACCGAATTCATGGCTTCGTCTTTGCATCTGGTATCTGTTTGTAAAATAAACAAGAAAAAAGAGGAGAAACAATGAAAAGACATACAACACAGGGATCAGAGCAAGCAATTTGGAAACTGCATCACTTTCTATCGTTTTCAGATATCTGAGTACGTCCTGATCACCAAGTGAAAGGATCACATAAAATGCGACTATTGAAATAATGATGGACGAGAAATAGACTCCGTTGTCCTTACGCATACTCCGACCGTTTCTTTTGATATGCTCAAAGAACATTCGCGCTACCTCCTCCCAATAAAGCCATAACTGACAGGATCCTTTCATAGAAAGAACTCCTGTCTTCCTCAGGGCTCATTTTTCTTAACTCGTTGAAAATCGCTCCGTCCTGAAGGAAAAGTATCCTTGAGCAGAAACTGGCAGCATTAGCGTCATGCGTGACCATAAGGATCGAAGCACCATCATCCTGATTTATTGATGAAAGTTTCTCCATAAGTACTTTCGAGTTTTTAGTATCAAGAGCTCCGGTCGGTTCATCCGCAAGAACAATATCCGGAGAGCATATGAGTGCTCTTGCAGCTGCGACTCTTTGTTTCTGTCCACCTGATAGCTGAGACGGAAATTTATCAAGGATATCCTCTATATCCAGTTGCCTTGTCAGTTTCTTAAGTCTTTCCTTACGAATTGCCGCCGATTCACCGTGGATAGATAATGGCAATGAGATATTCTCCCCTGCTGTAAGATTGTCAAGTAATTCAAACTCTTGAAACAGATATCCGATCTTCTTCCCTCTGTACCTGGCAAGATCCGTTCCCTTGAAAGAAGTTATATTTCTGCCGTTAAGGCTGATACTTCCGGATGTAGGTCTGATCATAGTAGCTATACAGTTGAGCAAAGTTGTTTTGCCCGAACCACTCGCACCCATGATACCGAGGAATTCCCCTCTAAGAACATCGAATGTTATACTGTTCAATGCCTTGGTGCTGATCTGTCCATCACCATAAACCTTATGGATTTCTCTTACTTCAAGCAGTTTCTCGTAACCGGTCATACGATACCTCCAAATATGTCTTTGCTTAAGGATATCGCATACCGGTTAAAAACAAAACTTACGATTGTTGTAAGGTATCTATTTTGCCGGAACTTCAGATCTCCGGAAGAAAAGGCACACTGAACTTATAATTGCGCACGAGAGTATCAGACTTAGCAAAAGAACCACGCCTTTGCTGTCACCTGTTTGAGGCGCAACATTCGGATCTTCAGATTCCTCATTCGTCTGCTCTTCATCAGCAGTGGTAAAACTGATCACTGCAATATCAGAAATATTCCCGTCTCCGTCTTCTACTATGATATAAGCCTTATAAGCTGTTGACGGTGACAATCCTGTAACGGGCACAGGGTTTGGATCCATTCCTGTCGCACTGCCCGTTCCTTTAGCCGGAGCATCTCCCTGTGCTTTTATAGCAGTTGAATCAGGGGCATCATGTACTGCTTCATAAATAAGATAGTAATAAGTTCCGGATTTATCCGAAGTAAATATCAAATCAGCACCGGTCGGTGTTATACCACCGGCAGCTGTACCTGTCTCACTCAATACAGGCGGCACCGGCGTCTCCTCAGTATCTGCAGCGACCAACACCGCGACAGGTGAAAGCCCGGTAACAGTAAAAGTCACCTTGCCGTCCTGTATTACAGCTGTGTAGGTTTGGAGTATACCGTTTGAGCAATGCCGGATGGTTGCAGTTTTGCCGTTATACTGTGCTCCAACAGGGATACTTATATTAAGTGATCCATCAAAGCTGTGAGACAGAGCTATATCTTCAACAAATAATGCTATAAATTCGGTTCCGGCTATTTCATTTCTTATAGCATCGCAGGTTTCGCATGTACCCTCATCGTGCAATGCCTTGCTTCCAATCGTCAGTACCGCGTCCTTATGTATATTTCCGGAAACAATAACACCAGTTTCGGAATCGGTTATTTCGCGGAAAATGTGATCATTCGGCTGCTCTTCATCAGCAGTGGTAAAACTGATCACTGCAATATCAGAAATATTCCCGTCTCCGTCTTCTACTATGATATAAGCCTTATAAGCTGTTGACGGTGACAATCCTGTAACGGGCACAGAGTTTGGATCCATTCCTGTCGCACTGCCCGTTCCTTTAGCCGGAGCATCTCCCTGTGCTTTTATAGCAGTTGAATCAGGGGCATCATGTACTGCTTCATAAATAAGATAGTAATAAGTTCCGGATTTATCCGAAGTAAATATCAAATCAGCACCGGTCGGTGTTATACCACCGGCAGCTGTACCTGTCTCACTCAATACAGGCGGCACCGGCGTCTCCTCAGTATCTGCAGCGACCAACACCGCGACAGGTGAAAGCCCGGTAACAGTAAAAGTCACCTTGCCGTCCTGTATTACAGCTGTGTAGGTTTGGAGTATACCGTTTGAGCAATGCCGGATGGTTGCAGTTTTGCCGTTATACTGTGCTCCAACAGGGATACTTATATTAAGTGATCCATCAAAGCTGTGAGACAGAGCTATATCTTCAACAAATAATGCTATAAATTCGGTTCCGGCTATTTCATTTCTTATAGCATCGCAGGTTTCGCATGTACCCTCATCGTGCAATGCCTTGCTTCCAATCGTCAGTACCGCGTCCTTATGTATATTTCCGGAAACAATAACACCAGTTTCGGAATCGGTTATTTCGCGGAAAATGTGATCATTCGGCTGCTCTTCATCAGCAGTGGTAAAACTGATCACTGCAATATCAGAAATATTCCCGTCTCCGTCTTCTACTATGATATAAGCCTTATAAGCTGTTGACGGTGACAATCCTGTAACGGGCACAGAGTTTGGATCCATTCCTGTCGCACTGCCCGTTCCTTTAGCTGGAGCATCTCCCTGTGCTTTTATAGCAGTTGAATCAGGGGCATCATGTACTGCTTCATAAATAAGATAGTAATAAGTTCCGGATTTATCCGAGGTAAACAACAAATCAGCACCGGTCGGTGTTATACCACCGGCAGCTGTACCCGTCTCACTCAATACAGGCGGAACCGGCGGCTCAGGAGGTTGCCCGTTAGTCTGCTGTGATCTTAGAAATGGGTATCCGTAGTTTGTACTTTCATCAATATCCCATACATCCTGAAAATCCCATGCGGTATAAGTCTCCTGCTCCTTCATCTCAGCCGTTGTTTTACCGGTACCTCCATCCGAATTCATCATGCAGGATGTTTCCGAGTCCCAGAAACTGTTCACGACAGTAGCATCGGTACTTGATCCGATCAAACCACCTACATCCATACTTTCACGCTCTTCAACACCAGTATCAATGACCATTCCTGCAGCATAGGAGTTTGTTATGCTTGCTGAACTTGCTCCCAGCAGTCCGCCAAGATAACGATCACCTTCTACTATACCCATGGCATAACAGTCTGTAATGTCTACGCTATTACAGCCGACAAGGCCTCCGCAGTAGCGATATCCATATACTTCCCCTGCAAATGAAGACTGTCTGATCGCTTCCCCTGCAAAGTTTTCACCCACCAGACCGCCTACATAGCTTCCCTCGCTCGCAACCTGAGCTTCGACCCGGCAATTGGATATGGTACCCATATCGTTATATCCAACCAAGCCTCCTGTCCAATCACCGTATTCTATATCATCAATACCGATCACCGTACCCTCGAAGACAGAATCTGTTATCGTTCCGGAGTTAAATCCGGCCAGACCTCCGGTATAACATTCGCCTTGTACATATGCGTCGGTTACAGTGACATTGGAAATCCTGCCGTTATTTGAACCTACCAGCCCTCCGACATAATAACAGCCTTCGATATCAACATCATCAAGCATAAGGTTGAAAATATCTGCAGTTTCACCGGTGTAACCGAAAAGACCCGCAGGATAACGATAATTCCATGTTTTAGGCTGATTTATTGAAAGACCGCTGATCGTGTGCATATCTCCATTGAAAGAGCCTTCGAAAGGATCATCTTCCTCACAAATCGGATCCCAGCCCGGACCTCCTTCCAACTTTATTATCTCGATATCTTCTGTCTGCAAATAGTTCTTCTGAGGATAGCACGGGATATTCATCAGATGATGAGTATGCCTGACGAGGTATGGATCTTCCACAGTACCGATACCGCCTGCAAACATTGCAACATGAACTCCGTTACCCTTTCTTTCATATTTCCGGTAGCACATGATATCAGCATTTTCACTGTCATAAACAGGAATACCGTCTTCAAAATCATAAAAGAATTCATCCATTTGTATATAATAGGATGGAGCTTCTATTACCCCGTAAATAACAACATTACAAGCAGCCGTACTGGACAATCTGGGAATAAGTACACCTATCCCTTGTGACTCTACATCTCCGCTTACATAGATATTACTTCCTTCCTCTGCTAATACTCCATAGCTGAACTCGCGAAGGAATAGCGATCTGACATTTCCAAGGATACTTATAGAAGAATATATCATAGCTTCGGCTCCGATAGTATCTCCTGTCACATCTCCGTCAACATTGATATATCCATTCGCGGCACAAACTCCGATGCTGTATTCTCCGCTCGCGGTAACATCTCCGTTGACAGTGGCTTGCGCCTCGTCATAAGTTCTTATACCATATGAGAATCTCCCGTTAACATTTATACTTCCTTCAACTATTATACAAGCGGCAGAATTGGATATGACCCCGATGCCCTGCTCTCCTGTAACATCAACGCTGCCCTTTACGGTAACCTCAGCATATTCAAAATTAGCATCTATTCCAATGCAATATGAACCGTTAGTAGCAATATCGCCCTTTACGTTAACCACCGCGTTGTACGAAATCACCCCGATACAGTCATCACCTGAAGCAGCAGCATTGGTAACATTGACCACAGTGTTATTATTAGTGATCGGATCCGTAGGATCATCTATTCCTGCGGCAAAAACCCCGAACTTTCCGGAAACGTTCAACTCACCTTCATTTTCCAGTTCAACCGCCGCATCTCCGACAACATAAAGACCACATATCTCTTGTGTCTCGCCAACCTCAACAGAATTCACAACATTTAGGTCGAACCCGTTCAGGTCAAAGGTGATCCTTTTATCGAT
Organism: Eubacteriales bacterium; assembly: GCA_028708525.1. Taxonomy (GTDB): domain Bacteria; phylum Bacillota; class Clostridia; order Saccharofermentanales; family UBA5734; genus JAQVYV01. The sequence goes on along the minus strand of JAQVYV010000022.1, from coordinate 2,305 downwards.
GATGACTATTCCGCTGTTATGTTCGATATCCTGCAGCAGCTTTATGGTTTGCCCGCTTGATACATCGTCCAGCGCTTCTCCAAGTGTCGTGTAACCGGCCCCGTCTATTTCGCAAACATTCCCGCCGTTATCCACCGCAAACACAGGCAGGTTAAGTGAAAACAGCAATAAGACCGATAGTACGACCGATAAAAAACCTCTTCCCCCAAATAATCTTCCCTTTTTCAATTCTCATCCCTCCTTGTATCTTTTCGGCATGTGTTCGGCAGGAATACTATCACACCATGCGTTATCTCGTTTTCATCATTCATAACCGGAAAAACTGCTGCGCTATTATAGATTCCGGATTTTGCGCATTCCTGCCTTGTTTTACCGGCAAATAACGAGAAAGGATCCTTAAGATTATGAAGCCGGTTCGATTCTCCTGCAAAAACCTTCCTGCTCGCTTCAACAAGCTGAAGATCAACAGCGTTGTGCCAGTTAAAAAGCTCTTCATCTTTATCAAGAAGCTTTTCACTATGATTTACAACTTCGAGAAATGCACGGCTTGCCATTTTGACCCGATATGAAGGAGAATAAACAACCATCGGATAAGGAAACATATCTATGATTTGAAAGAAAATCGCCTCATTCAACAGATAGCATCCTCCATCATTCCCAAACTGTTAATAGTATTTTAACAACTGTATGGGCATGAAGATATACCATATAATCTTATGATCAGTATTAAAAATATTTTTTCCTGTATTCAGATGCGGTAACGCCAACCTTGTTCTTGAATGACCTGGCAGCATTCCCGCTATAATCCATATTGCATGCAGCGAAAACCTGAGTGATGGAAAGATTGGTATCAGCCAGCATTTCCTTGATTTTGCCGATTTTATAATTAGTATAGTAATCAAGCGGCGTCATACCGGTATGTTTCTTGAACAACTTTGAGAAATGAGCTTTGCTGAGACATGCCACCCTTGCCGTTTCACTCAGGTCAAATTTATCAAGCCAGTGGTTTTCAAGATATTCTTTCGCCTTTTCGATTTCATTTTTCCCCCGATAGATTCTTCTGTTGATCAGAAGAGCCGCAACATACATCACCTGATCCCGGTCATCGAAGATCGGGAATACCGTTATATCCTGATATACTGCTTCTACATCGAAATCTGAAATGCCGTACCGCCTGGATATTTCCTCTAAAGGCACTCTAACATCAGGGAAAAAGACTGTTTCACCACGAAATGCACGTCTTAAAACATCGATCTGACCTGTAGAAATAACATCCGGGTCTTTAAATACATTGTATTTGCCGACAATCATATCCGCGCTGACAGCATGATATTCCTCGAGCATAGCTTTGTTCACCAACACAGATGTCCCGTCAGTGTCGTACACCTGGATAGGATACGGGAAGCACTCTATTACTCTGAATAGAAGTTCGTCTTTTCCGGCCATTGTCCTGAAAGATTCAATTATGGAGTTCTTTTCGTCGTTCATAAACCAGTAACTACCAATGTTTTCCGTTACAGAAAGTATAGTACAATTATATGAGTTTTACAAGGAATGTGATACTTCTAACACATCCGCTTTGCCCTGGTCTTAATATACTCAGTTTCAGTCGTGCAGAGATCGGTCACTTCAATATAATCTGCTTCTGTCCCTTTATCAGGATCGTCCCTGCATCCTGTAATTCCGTTAGTTTACGACTCAAGGTCTCGTTGCTGACACCGATAAGGCTGGCCAGACCGGCTCTGCTCAGCGGCAGATCGATCAGTATACCTTCCTCTGTCCTGGTTCCGTTCTCTTTCGAGAGTTCAAGCAGCAACCTTAGTGTCTTCTCCATAGCATCTTCCAGAACCAAAGATTCCAGCCGGGTCTCAGCTTTGTTTAACCTGCTGGTAACTGCGGCCAGGATGCTGTACGAAAGATCGGATGATGACTTTATAAGTTTCTCCAGGTCATTTTTCGGTATCATGCAAATACTGCATTCTCCGACCGCTTCAGCACTGCTGCTCAAAACATCATCCTTAAACAGGACCAATTCCCCGAAGAACTGTCCTTCACCCAAAAGTCTTAAAATCAACTCACTGCCGCTCTTCCCGATTTTATATAGTTTGACCATACCGGTCTCGATTATGTACAAGTACTTGCCCGGATCTCCTTCACGACAGATAGTTTCACCGTTATTGAAATCACGATGGACTATAAGCTCATTGATCTCGAGAAGCTTATCATAGTTCAGTTCAGAGAAAATCGGTACTTTACACACACACAAACCGTACTTATGGTCACACTTAGCTTCCATTGATGTTAG
>JAQVYV010000139.1 GCA_028708525.1 Eubacteriales bacterium | reverse complement strand
CAGGTTGAAATGAGAGAGCGAATAGTTGTAAGGGGAATAGTGATCCGTGAAGTCCAATATGGTGAATCAGACAAGATCCTTAATATTCTGACTCGCGAATACGGGCTGATAACTGTTTCTGCCAAGCGATCACGTAATCCGAAAAACAATATGCTCCTTGCATCTTCAGCACTTACATACGGTGAATATGAGCTGTCGGGAAGTGAATCGACCAGATTCTATCTGAATTCAGCAACAGTGACAGAGCCATTTATGCGAATAAGAAATGATGTAGTCCTTCTTACGTACTGCGCTCACTTGTTCGATCTTGTTCTTGATTCAATGAGAGATGTCTCTTCTGCTGACGAAATATATCGTTTGGTCTTGCACGCTATTGATAGATTATCGAGAGAGGGATCTGACCCTGATAAGATAATACACACCTTTGAACTCAAACTTTTATTTATTCTTGGTTTCACGCCAATAATCGAAGAATGCTGTGTGTGTGGTAATCATTGCAGCTCCTTAACGGGAGAAAATGTTTTTTTTAGTTTTTCAAGTTGCGGAATAGTCTGCAGCTCATTAAAATGCAACGGAAAGACGGGAGACAATATGAAAATCACACGGGCTACACTGGAATGTCTGAGATATATTTCCGCATCTCCAATAGAGAAAGTATTTTCATATAATATTGAACCATCATCAGCGATACAATTGTACGATCTAGCATCTAAATATATCTGCGAAAGACTTGAAAGATGCTATACCAAACTGAAGATGCTCGAACAGCTATAATGGGATCACTCCCCGAAGAATTCTGAAAGCCCGGAAGTAATATCATCAGCTGTACCGATAATAACCGGATCCCATTCTTCCGGAAAGAGCGCCATATAATCTTCACGTCCGTATCTTTCATCTATCAATAGAATAAACCCCTTATCAGTTTCAGTCCTGATAACTCTTCCTGCTGCTTGCAGGATCTTATTGAAGCCCGGGTATTTATATGCGTGATCAAATCCATTGCCGAAATTTTTATCAAAATAATCCATAAGTATATCCTGTTCGAAAGATTTTCCGGGCAACCCGACACCGACAAGAATGACCCCTGACAAGCTTTCACCTGTCAGGTCGATCCCTTCGCCGAAGACACCACCAAGCACAGCAAATCCAATCAGAGTATTACTTCTTTCGGCAAAAAACAGATCCAGAAAACCATTTCTTTCAGACTCACTCATTCCACGTTTCTGTCCGACTATTTTAAATCTTTTCCCTTCAGTTGAAGCTTCCTTCTCGGTATATTCTTTGAAAGCTGTCATGATCATCCGTTGATAATCAAAAGAAGGACAATATACCAGGTAATTTCCTTTACGATATGAAACTGAAGCAAAGATCATAGACGCGATCGCATCAAGAGTAAAAGGTCTGCGGTCGTATTTCGTTGAGATCCCTGAAGCGATACCTATCCATAGATTTTCAGGAGGGAAGGGAGACGGCAGTACCTTTCGTTTAATATTGAAATTGCTCTTTCTACCGCTAAGAAGTGGAATAAAGTATTCTTGCGGAGACATCGTAGCAGAAAAATAAACTGTAGTGTTCCTGCCGTTGTAGTATTCTGCAAGTTTGTCCGATGAGTTCAGGCATTTCAAGCGAATCAGGACATTATCATTTTCTGTTGAAATCAATGTGATGTAATCGTCATTATAAAACTCCGAACCTGCTTTATCAAAGAAGCGTATTTCAAAAAACAGATCCAGGAGTGGCTTCTTGACTTCATGACGATCGATCCTGTCTAGAACAGGCCGTGCTTCTGAAACAAATTTACCACACAGATCTATCAATTCCTGCGGTTTCTTCCTCGAGGCACAGATATTGTCAACTTTTACAATATTTGATTTATCGATTTTCTTGTCAAATGTCAAAAGATCAGCCTTGATAAATTCTGACACCCTTAAGAAATAATCACTCAATGCTTTGATGATTTTGCGCAATCCATCAGTAAAAAGATGTTCATGAAGGCTCATCTTATTCAGGAGAGAAGACGAAAGAGAAGCGCTGTACATCTCATTGCTTCTCGATGGCAGATTGTGAGCTTCATCGATCAGAAACACATTTCTGAAACTATCTTCATTGAAAAACCTTGCAAGCTTGATCCTGGGATCGAAAACGTAATTATAGTCACAGACTATAACATCGCAGAACATCGAAATATCGAGACCGATCTCGAAAGGACAGACCCTGTATTTATTAGCGATCTCCAACAAAACTGACGCGTCTATGCTGTCATGGATAAACAACTCCTTTAAAGCGTTTCGGCTTTGTGAATAGTAATTGACAGCGTACTCGCACTTTTCCATATCACAATATATATCTTTGCATAGACATAACTTTTCTTTGGCTGTTATACGTATGCTTTTGATCATTGCGCCGGCTTTTCGCATGTCATCCAATGCATCACAGGCAACAGCTTGTGTAGATGTTTTAGCAGTAAGATAGAAAATATAATCAAAAATACCTGTAGGGATCGCTTTAACGGAAGGGTAAAGGACTGATATGGTTTTACCTATACCAGTCGGAGCCTGAGCATATAGAGGCTCTTTATTCCTGACGACTTCCAAAACTGTGTTCATCAGATCCTTCTGTCCTTGTCTGAGATCATCATAAGGAAACTTCATAGCTTTAATAGTCGTATCACGAAGCAGGTGATAATCATGGAGAGAACGTGTAAAATCGTACAACTGCGAAACAGTGTTACTAAAAAACATCTCAAGTTCTGCTAAAGAAACACTCTCTGTGAATTCCCTTGTTGAATAAGACGGAGCAAGAATATATCTCACATTTATAAGTATTTTGTCAAAAACCACTTCAGATTTTTCAAGACAATACATAAACGCGTATATTTTAGCCTGGGCTGTGTGGAGGATGTCAGCTTCAGAGGGCAGTCTGCCCTGATCATCAATGATCGTCTTGATTTCTGTAACTATCAGTAAACCGTTTTCGGTTTCTGTTATCAGATCAGCCCGACCGCGTATCTCTAAACTGATCGGGGGAGATGAATGTGTGTACTTCAATGAATATTCAGGAAAATGAAGGAGTTCCGGTTTCTTCTTCATCAAAGATCCGATCACTTGAGAATGGATACTGTTGGGCGTATCATCTGTTTCTGAGAAAACAGTACCAGTCAGAAGACCTCCATGCCTATATGCGTATTTTACCAGGTCTCGAACACTGATTTTAACTACTGACATTCGCTCTGCCTTTCTTAATTAGTGGATATATCAATCAGTATAACAAATCTTTGCCGCAAGCTGCATAAGAAAAAGACCCTCCGCAGTATAAGTGCGAAGGATCTTTTCTTCTGGTGCGGAAAACAGGAGCTCGAAAAGGTTCAAGTCCTTTGCCGCAAGCTGCATAAGAAAAAGACCCTCCGCAGTATAAGTGCGAAGGATCTTTTCTTCTGGTGCGGAAAACAGGAGCTCGAAAAGGTTCAAGTCCTTTGCCGCAAGCTGCATAAGAAAAAGACCCTCCGCAGTATAAGTGCGAAGGATCTTTTCTTCTGGTGCGGAAAACAGGACTTGAACCTGCATGACCTTGCGATCACTAATACCTGAAACTAGCGCGTCTGCCAATTCCGCCATTTCCGCACGGATGCATGCACTATGATACAATAGACAAATCTAAAATGCAATAGTAAAATAAAGCGTATGTTTAGCAGTAAATCAGATTTCGAAAAATATATTAACGGCAAACGTTCAGCAGTTATCGGAGTGGGTATAAGTAATAAGCCACTCATCAGATATATCTGTTCTTTAGGAGCGAAAGTAACAGCTTTGGACATGGCTGAGGCTGATGATCCGTATATAATAAAATCGATTGATGAATTTGCCGCAGCAGGACTTGAACTGGATTGGTCTCTTGGAAAAGACTATCTGAAAGCGTTACATGGTTTCGACATCATCTTTAAAACTCCTAAGATGCGTATAGATACGCCGGAACTGATCAGTGCATCTAAAGAGGGAACAATAATAACATCGGAGATGGAAGTCTTCTTCGATTGTTGTCCATGCAGGATAATCGGTATTACTGGAAGTGACGGTAAAACCACTACAACAACTATAATAGCGGGAGTTCTTGAAAAGTCAGGGCACAATGTCCACCTCGGAGGAAACATCGGCAATCCCCTGATCGACCGTCTTGGTGATATAAAACCTGATGATATTGCAGTAGTTGAACTTTCGAGTTTTCAGCTTCACTCAATGCAGAAGAGCCCAGATATTGCTCTGATTACCAATATCACGCCAAATCATCTTGATGTGCATAAGGATTTCACAGAATATATTGATGCAAAGAAAAACATTTTCAGATATCAGAATGCTTCCGGAATACTTGTGCTGAATGGCTCGGATATAGTTTCTTCTGAGTTTGCTTCAGAAGCGAAGGGAAGAGTGAGGGTTTTTGCCGGAAAAATAACCAGAGCCGGTGATGACCATAAACCATTTGATGCATATTATGACGAAGAGTATTTCTATTTCAGATCGGGGAGATCACTCAAACTCAACGAAATAAGACTTGTCGGAAGACATAACCTTAATAATTATTGCAGTGCGATTTCTGTTTTAAAGGATCTGGC
>JAQVYV010000021.1 GCA_028708525.1 Eubacteriales bacterium | reverse complement strand
TCATAACGGTATCGTGTTTCTGCTTCATCCTGTATCCAATACGAATACTCAGATCCTGCCGGAGCTTGTTGACGCTATACGTGAGAAAGGCTATGAGATAGCCTCTCTGGACGATTTCGAGTAAGTATAAATTAAGTATAAATAAACTTTGTTCGATATGAAAATAATGCTTGCATTTCATGTATTTATGAAATATAATACTACCTGCGCGACTTTTGCCGCGTATGAATTTTGAGCGAAGAAGCCGGAGATTGCCGCATTCAGCCGCTGCTGCTGACAAGCGGGTAACTTTGGCAGAGTAGCCCGGTCCCGGAGACCGGACGGCATTTACAGATACGCAGCGTGTGCTTGTTCGCTAAGTATGTGCCCAGAAACATAGAGATATCTAAGAAGTGTTCTGGGTTTTATATTGGAGAAACATGATACACCCGGCACAGTTGTAAATGCATCGCAGCATTAAACAGGAGGTTTAGAATGGCAGGTAATCAGAAAATCAGGATCAGACTCAAAGCATATGACCATGAGATACTTGACTCCAGTGCTCAGAGGATCGTGGACACGGCCAAGAGAACAGGAGCAAATGTTTCGGGACCGATACCTCTTCCTACGGATAAGGAAATAGTAACGATACTCAGAGCTCCTCATAAGTATAAAGATGCAAGAGAGCAGTTTGAGATCCGTACCCATAAAAGACTTATAGATATATTGGCTCCGAATACTAAAACAGTTGAAGAACTTATGAAACTGGATATGCCTGCAGGAGTAAATATAGAGATCAAACTCTGATCGAACGATTCGCTCCGCAGTGAGCGAGGTCATGTTCATCCCGGATAGGATGAACCAATAACCTTAGGAGGTAGAAGAAAAAATGGAAAAATTCATGCTTGGCAGAAAAGCCGGGATGACACAACTTTTTACCGAAGACGGAACAGCAGTCCCGGTTACAGTTCTCGAATGCGGACCTGTATCAGTTGTTCAGGTGAAAACGGTTGAAAATGACGGATATACTTCTGTCAAAGTAGGCTATGGAGAAGCTAAAGAGAAGAAGCTGAACAAGCCTGCTAAAGGTCAGTTCACAAAGGCCGGCATATCTGCAAAGAAATTCCTCAGGGAGTTCAGGACTGCAGAGAGTTTTGATGTGGGTCAGGAAATAAAAGTTTCTGATATGTTCGCTGTCGGAGATAAGGTAGATATCAGCGGAGTTTCTAAAGGTAAAGGCTACGCCGGTGTTATCAAGAGATACAACCAGAGGACCGGACCTAAGACACACGGCTCTATGTATCACAGAAGAGTCGGCTCGATGGGAGCCAATACTGATCCCGCCCGCGTTTTTAAAGGAAAGAAACTTCCGGGGCACATGGGAGCTGTGAACGTAACAGTTCAGAATCTTGAAGTGGTACTGGTTGACGGTGAGAGGAACATAATAGCTCTTAAGGGAGCAGTTCCGGGGCCGAAGGGTGGCGGAATACTTGAGATCAGGAATACCGTCAAATCCGGAAGATGAGCCGTATTAAAGGAGGAGCTTAACAATGGCAAAGGTTGATGTATACAACATGGAAGGAGCTGTCACGGGCAGCATGGAGCTTTCCGACGCCATCTTTGGAATAGAGCCCAATCTTGATGTTCTGCATATCGCTGTCAGGAATCAGCTTGCTAACAAGAGACAGGGAACGCATTCCACTAAGACCAGAAGCGAGGTCAGAGGCGGAGGAAGGAAACCGTACAGACAGAAAGGCACCGGACGTGCAAGACATGGGTCGGACAGATCGGCGCAGTATGTGGGCGGTGGGATAATTTTCGGGCCGAAACCGCGTAGTTATAATTATACTATTCCTAAGAAAGTCAGAAGGCTTGCGATGAAGTCTGCATTGTCTTCTAAGCTTATAGGAAATAATCTGGTAGTTGTTGATGCAATAACATTAGAAGAAATCAAGACAAAGAAGATAATAGGAATGCTGAAAGCATTGAATGTGATGAATTCAGCTATTATGGTTCTCGATGATAAGAATCTCAACGTAGAGAAATCTTCAAGAAATATACCCGGACTTAAGACAGCCAGAGTAAATACGATCAATGTTCTTGATTTGCTCAAGTTTGAGAAAATGATAGTTACAAAGGCTGCAGCAGAGAAAATTCAGGAGGTGTATGTCTAATGAATAACGCACACGACATCATCATCAGACCGGTGATAACTGAGCGCAGCAATCTTGAGTCTTCGCTAGGTAAGTATACCTTTCAGGTAGCTTCCGGGGCTAATAAGGTTCAGATCCGCAGAGCGGTCGAAGAACTTTTCGGTGTTAAGGTCCGTAAAGTTAATACTACAAACTACGAAGGGAAGATGAAGCGTCAGGGTGTTCATTCAGGCAAGACGCCTTCCTGGAAGAAAGCGGTCGTTACGATCGATCTTGACCCCAAATCCGCTGAATATATCGGTAAAGGCGGTAAGACGATGACTGCTGCTAAGAAGTATAAGAACACCATCGAAGAATTCGGATTCGGCGGCTGATTCTCGCCGACCCAGATAAGGAGTGAAAACTAAGATGCCTGTAAAGAATTATAAACCAACATCCCCGGCAAGAAGAGAAATGACTGTTTCCGATTTCTCTGTTCTGACCGATAAGAAGCCCGAAAAGTCGCTTCTCGCCAAGAGGTCCAATACCGGCGGAAGAAACAGTTACGGCCGGATAACAGTAAGACACATCGGCGGTGGGAACAAGCGTAAAATAAGGATCATTGATTGGAAAAGAGATAACGACGGAGTTAAGGGAAAAGTAGCTGCGATCGAGTATGATCCTAACAGAACAGCACATTTAGCGCTTATCAATTATGTAGACGGAGCTAAGAAATATATTCTGGCACCTGATGGTCTAAAAGTCGGCGACTTTATTATAAGCGGACCTGATGCGGATATAGTAACAGGGAATTCTCTTCCTTTGGAGAATATACCTCTTGGTACTGTGATCCACAATATCGAGCTGAAGCCCGGAAAGGGTTCTCAGATGGTAAGAACTGCAGGTGCCGGAGCGCAGTTGATGGCTAAAGAAAATGGTTTCGCACAGATACGTCTTCCTTCCGGTGAAGTGAGGATGGTGCCCCTGATTTGTAAAGCTACAATAGGTTCGGTAGGAAATAATGAGCATGAGAATATAACTATTGGTAAAGCCGGACGCAAGCGACATATGGGTGTCAGACCCACCGTAAGAGGTGTTGTTATGAACCCGAACGATCACCCGCATGGTGGTGGTGAAGGTAAGTCACCTATAGGTCTTCCCGGACCGGTCACTCCTTGGGGAGTTCCGACACTCGGAAAGAAGACAAGGAACAAGAAGAAAGCTTCAAATAAATATATCGTGAAGAGAAGAAAGTAAGGGGGAAGCCGGTCAATGAGCAGATCAACGAAAAAAGGATATTTCGTAGCAGATCATCTGATGAAGAAGATCGAAGCGATGAACGCCAAGAACGAAAAGAGAGTTGTTAAAACCTGGTCCCGGGCTTCAACTATCTTCCCTGAAATGGTAGGACACACAATAGCTGTATACGATGGACGCAAGCATGTTCCGATTTTTATTACAGAAGAGATGGTCGGGCACAAGCTTGGTGAGTTCGCTCCCACAAGAACCTACAGGGGTCACAGCGGAAGCGAAAAGAGTACATCCGTTAAATAATTTGCGCCCCAATATCGAAGGGAGGAACATAAAGTGGAAAAAAAGGTAATGAGCAAGGGATACATGCTTGAAAACCGTGAGGATATTCTTGCTAAGTATTCTAAGCCGGCGAAGAAATTTCAGAAACCTGTGCTTCTGACCAAGAAGGAGCGTAAGGTGCTTGGTATAGGAAAAGACGAAGGGCGTGCGATCGCAAAGTTTGTACGTATATCTCAGAGAAAGGTGAACATAGTTGTTGATATGATCAAAGGCAAGTCACTTGCTGAGGCATATGCGATACTTATGTACACACCTAAAGCTGCTTCTTCTGTACTGACAAAGCTTCTAAAATCTGCAGAAGCAAATGCTGTGAACAATAATGAGATGTCCAAGGACGCTCTTTATGTAGCTGACTGCTATGCGAATCAAGGTCCGACGCTTAAGAGGATCATGCCCAGAGCACGTGGCAGCGCAAGCAGGATCCTCAAGAGAACAAGTCATGTTACCGTTGTTCTCAAGGAAAGAAAGTAAGGAGGCAAAACAGATGGGCCAAAAGGTTAATCCCCACGGATTCAGAGTGGGCGTAATCAAAGACTGGGATACGAAATGGTATGCTGAGAAGAAAAACTACGGTAATTACCTTGTTCAGGATAAGCAGATAAGAAACTTCATCAAAAAGGAGTGTTTTGCTGCAGGTGTCTCACGTATAACTATTGAACGCAAAGGTGACGAGAAGCTTCAGGTTGCTATTTATGCCGGTAAGCCAGGAATAATCATTGGCAGGCAGGGTTCCGGAATGGAAGACCTTAAGAAGAAACTGACAGCGAAATTCAAAACAGCATTCTTTATTGATGTTCATGAAATTAAGAATGTTGATACTGACGCTCAGCTTGTTTCTGAAAATATTGCAGCTCAGTTGGAGAAGCGTATATCTTTCAGGCGCGCAATGAAGCAGTCGATGACACGTAGTATGAAAGCCGGAGCCAAGGGAATCAAGACACAAGTCAGCGGAAGACTTGGCGGAGCAGAAATAGCAAGAAGAGAACATTATCATGAAGGAACTATTCCTTTGCAGACGCTCAGAGCTGATATTGAGTATGGTTTTGCAGAAGCCAATACGACTTATGGCAGGATCGGTGTAAAGGTTTGGATATATAAAGGTGAGATTTTGCCCGCTCCTAAGAAGGCGGTTGAGGCGGAAGGAGGAGAGGCCTGATGTTGATACCTAAGAGAACCAAACGCAGGAAACAACACCGTGGAAGAATGACCGGAAAAGCAACCAGAGGGAACTTTGTTGCTTACGGTGATTTCGGACTTCAGGCAGTTGAGTGCTGTTGGATAACCAGCAACCAGATTGAAGCCGCTCGTATCGCGATCAACAGATTCGTTAAGAGGGGTGGTAAGGTATGGATAAAGATCTTCCCGGATAAGCCGGTAACATCAAAGCCGGCCGAGACCAGGATGGGTTCCGGTAAGGGATCTCCTGATCACTGGGTAGCAGTAGTAAAACCCGGAAGAGTTCTTTTCGAAATCGCCGGAGTTACGGAAGAGGAAGCCAGGGAGGCTTTCAGACTTGCAGGACATAAGCTTCCATGCAAGACAAAGTTTATCGTTCGTGAAAAGGCAGGTGACATAAATGAAGCCGAGTGATGTAAGAGAAAAATCCACAGTTGAACTCAACAGCGAACTTGCTGAGCTCAAAGAGGAACTTTTCAAGCTCAGGTTTGCGCATGCCACCAATCAGCTCGACAATCCCATGAAGCTCAAAGGCGTCAGGCGGGATATAGCAAGAGTCAAGACGGTTCTTCGCGAGCGTGAGCTCAAAGGGATCAAAGAGTGATGGAGGAAAACGCAATGACTGACAGAAATCTAAGAAAAACCAGAGTCGGTCTGGTTAAAAGCGACAAAATGGATAAAACGATCGTTGTGACGATAGTTGAGCATGTTAAAGATCCTCTGTATAAGAAAACCGTTAAGAGAACAAATACACTCAAGGCTCATGACGAAAATAATGAATGCAGACCCGGTGATAAGGTTAAGGTTATGGAAACAAGACCTCTTAGTAAGGACAAGCGCTGGAGACTCGTAGAAATAATTGAGAAAGCGAAATAACTTTAACGTTTATTCGGGAAGGAGGAAATACATATGATCCAGGTTCAGACCCGCCTGAAATCAGCTGATAATACCGGTGCTAAAGAATTGTTTTGCATCAAAGTACTTGGCGGTTCATGGCGTAAATATGCAAATATCGGAGATGTGATCGTCTGCTCTGTTAAAGAGGCTTCACCGGGTGGTGTTGTTAAGAAAGGTGAAGTCGTTAAAGCTGTAATAGTGAGATCGAAAAAAGGATTACGGCGCAGTGATGGTTCTTACATCAAGTTTGATGAGAACGCGGCAGTTATAATTAAGGATGATAAGAATCCGCGTGGTACGCGTATCTTCGGACCTATCGCACGTGAATTGAGAGACAAGGACTATATGAAAATACTGTCACTTGCTCCTGAAGTTCTATAGGAGGAGAGTTGAATATAATGGCTAAAGTACATGTAAAGAAAAATGACAATGTATTCGTACTGACAGGTAAAGATGCCGGTAAGACCGGGAAGGTTCTTGAAGTAGATCCGGCCGCCAACAGAGTTATTGTTGAAGGCGTAAGCATGAGTGTAAAACATAAGAAGCCAAGAGGCAGGAACCAGCAGGGCGGTATTATACATCAGGAGTCTTCGGTCCATGCTTCAAATGTTATGGTTGTATGTGATAAATGTAAACGCCCGGCCAAGATCGGAAAGAAAATTCTCCCCAACGGCGAGAAAGTACGCGTATGTAAGTCATGCGGAGAAATAGTCGGCACGATCAAGAGCCCCAAGCAGCGTTAGGAGGTAGGACCAGATGTCAAGGTTAAGAGAAAAGTTCGATAAAGAGATCGCTCCTGCGATGCAGAAGACTTTCGGATATCAATCAGTAATGGAGATCCCGAAACTCGAGAAAATCGTCCTTAATATGGGCGTAGGCGATGTCAAGGAAAACCAGAAGGCTATAGATAGCGCAGCCAACGATATGTCAGTTATCGCCGGACAGCATGCTGTCATAACCAAGGCCAAGAAATCCGTTTCTGCTTTTAAGTTGAGAGAGGGTATGAACATTGGCTGCAAAGTAACACTTCGCGGTGAACGTATGTATGAATTCCTTGATAAACTTATCAGCATAGCAATACCGCGAATAAGAGACTTCAGAGGCCTAAGTGCCAACTCTTTTGACGGACGCGGTAATTATGCTATGGGTGTCAAGGAGCAGCTGATTTTCCCTGAAATCGATTACGATAAGATCGATAAGATCAGGGGAATGGACATAATCATTGTTACAACGGCTAAAACCGACGAGGAAGCAAGAGAGCTTCTCACACAGTTCGGCATGCCGTTCAACAAATAATCGGGAGGAGCGTTAAATGGCTAAGACTTCAATGAAACTCAAGCAGCAGAGGACCCCGAAATATTCAACCAGGGGATACAATCGCTGTAAAATATGCGGCAGACCTCATGCATATATCCGTAAGTACGGGGTGTGCAGGATATGCTTCAGAGAACTGGCATATAAAGGTCAGATACCCGGTGTCCGCAAGGCCAGCTGGTAAGAGATACCAGGAAGGAGAGAAATATGCAAATAACAGATGCCATAGCAGATATGCTTACCAGGATCCGCAACGCTGCTTCGACAAAACACTCAACGGTCGATGTACCCGCATCGAATGTCAAGAAAGCGATAGCACAAATTCTTTTAGAAGAAGGTTATATTTCAAAGTTTGAAATAATTGAAGATGACCTTCAGGGTGTGATAAAGATCACACTTAAGTACGCGAATAAGAAATCAGTTATTTCGGGTATTAAGAGGATCTCTAAACCAGGTCTCAGAGTATATACTAACGTAGAGGATCTTCCTAAAGTCCTTGGCGGTATTGGAATAGCTGTCGTGTCTACATCCAAGGGGATAATGACAGATAAGAAAGCGCGTCAGAACGGAGTCGGCGGTGAAGTGCTGGCTTATGTCTGGTAATAAACTCTGAAAAGAACACGGTCATTGGCAGTGTTCATAATCTCAAGAGCAGGAGGAAAGAATGTCCAGAATAGGTAATAAGAAAATAGTTATACCCGCAGGGGTAGAGGTCAGGCTTAATGGTTCGGAGATAACGGTCAAAGGCCCCAAAGCCTCTCTAAAGCAGATCATCCATTCGGATATAAGCGTTAAAATCGACGGTAATGTTATTACAGTTACCAGACCAACAGATGAAAAGAATCATAAAGCACTGCACGGTCTGACAAGGTCGCTTATAAACAACATGGTAATAGGTGTGTCTGAAGGTTATAAGAAAACACTTGAAATCCAGGGAATTGGTTTCAAGGCAGTGAAGCAAGGGAATAAGGTAGTTCTGAACCTTGGTTATTCACATCAGATCGAAATGGAAGAACCCGAAGGAATAACACTGGATGTTCCTGCTCCCAACAGAATATTAGTTAGCGGTTCTGACAAACAGGTAGTTGGAGAGACAGCAGCTAAGCTCAGATCGTTCAGAGTTCCTGATGCATATCACGGCAAGGGCATTAAATATGATTACGAGGTCTTGAAACTTAAAGAAGGCAAGACCGGTTCGAAATAATCGGGAAAGGATAAAGAAACATGATAAGCAAAACACCTAAAAATGAAATCCGCTTAAGGAAACATAAGCGTGTCCGCTCCAAAGTCAGCGGAACAACAGCCAGACCGAGATTGTGTGTTTTCAGAAGCCTTTCTAATATCTATGCCCAGATCATAGACGATGATTCAGGCAATACGCTGGTAAGTGCTTCAACTCTTGATAAAGCCCTCAAAGGTGAGCTGAAGGGAACCGGAAATGTCGAAGCTGCCAAAGCTGTTGGTAAACTTGTAGCTGAGAGAGCTTCAGATAAAGGTATCGGCGAAGTTGTGTTCGACAGAGGAGGATACATCTACCACGGCAGAGTCAAAGCTCTGGCCGAAGCGGCAAGAGAAGCCGGTCTTAAGTTTTGACGGAGGAGATAGATAATGCGTACAGATCTAAATACACTCGATCTTAAAGAGAAGGTCATCCACATAGGCCGTGTATCTAAAACTGTTAAAGGCGGACGTAATTTCAGATTTGCCGCTATTGTAATAGTCGGAGATGAAAACGGACGGGTAGGAAAAGGCCAGGGAAAGGCAGCTGAAATACCTGATGCTATAAGAAAGGGTATCGAGGATGCTAAGAAGAACATGATCGAGATACCCTTGAACGGAACAACTATTCCGCATGAGATCATTGGTAATTACGGAGGAGGGCAGGTTTTGCTCAAACCCGCTAAAGAAGGTACCGGTGTTATTGCAGGAGGTCCGGTACGTGCTGTTCTGGAGCTTGCCGGGATTAAAGATATAAGAACCAAATCCCTTGGTTCGAATAATCCTAACAATATGGTCAACGCCACGATCGAAGGGTTGAAAGAACTCCGTTCACCAGAACAGGTCGCGAGGCTTCGCGGCAAAACAGTCGAAGAGATACTGTAAGGAGGTCCGGCTTAATGTCAAATATCAATATAACACTTGTCAAGAGCACCAGCGGCTCGATCAAGAAGCATAAGGCAACCATTGCTGCACTTGGGCTCAAGAAGGTGGGACAGACTGTAACACAGCCCGATAATGAGGCTATACGAGGCATGATCAGCATTGTGAACCATCTGGTCAGAACAAGCAAGGGTTAAGGGGGATACCAGGTATGAAACTAAATGAATTACCCGCTTCTGCCGGAGCGAACAAGACGGCTTTCAGAAAAGGTCGTGGTGTCGGGACCGGAAACGGGAAAACAGCAGGGCGCGGTCATAAGGGGCAGAATTCACGTTCAGGCGGAGGCGTAAGGCTTGGTTTTGAAGGTGGTCAGATGCCATTATTCAGACGTATACCTAAGAGAGGGTTTAACAACAAGAACTTCGCGTTGAAATATGTTGAAGTCAATGTTGGAGATTTGGAACGTTTTGATGAAGGATCAATTGTTGATGCTTCTGTTTTGAAGGAATCACGTGTGCTGTCATTTTCTAAAGCTATTGACGGGATCAGAGTCCTTGGCAATGGGGAACTGACCAAGAAACTAACAGTTAAAGCTTCAGGATTTACAGCTAAAGCTAAGGAGAAAATCGAGAAAGCCGGCGGTACAGCCGAGGAGGTTTGATTATGGGCGGCATGATGGAAACCATCAGGAATGCCTTCAAGATCGAAGATCTTCGTAAAAAGATACTTTTTACAATTGGCATACTTGCGGTTTACAGAGTTGGATGCGCGATACCTGTGCCCGGCGTAGACATAGCCCGGTTCAACGAATTATTTGTTGACAGACTTGGTGATGTAGGAGCTCTGTTTGATGCTATTTCGGGTGGAGCCCTTTCAACTGTTTCAATTTTCGCAATGGGTATCACACCGTACATCAACGCATCTATCATAATGCAGCTGATGACTGTGGTAATACCTTCTCTGGAGAGAATGCAGAAAGAAGGCGAAGAAGGCAGAAAGAAGATAATGCAGATAGTTCGTTTCGTTACTATCGGACTCGGACTTCTGCAGGCAACAGCATTATGGTTTGGAACACGTGCTGCTATGGCCCCTGTTTTCAACGGATTTGAATGGCTATACGCTGTTTTAGTCATAGCAAGCTTTACAGCAGGAACAGCTGTTATAATGTGGATCGGTGAGCAGATCAACGAATATGGTATCGGCAACGGTATATCGATGATCATATTCATAGGAATAATTTCCAGGGCTCCAAGAGCAGCGACAACGATATATGAGTATTCTGAATATCTTGCAAAGGATGCACTCTTACTGAGGATCCTTTTTATTGTGGCAGTTTTGGCTGCATTCCTTGCTGTTCTGGTAGGTGTTATCTGGGTACAACAAGCTGAAAGGCGTATTCCTGTCCAGTATGCGAAGAAGGTCATCGGAAGAAAACTTTATGGGGGACAAAGCACATATCTTCCAATCAAGGTAAATCAGGCCGGTGTTATTCCTATAATCTTTGCTATGTCATTACTTGCGCTGCCTTCGACACTGATATCTTTCTTCTGGGCTAACAGCGATAGTAAAATTGTTTTATTCTTTAAAGATTTTGCAAATAACCCTGTTTATTATGTTGTTTACGGACTATTGATATTTGGATTTACATTCTTCTATTCGTCTATACAGTTCAATCCCGTTGAAGTATCCAACAACTTACAGAAGCAAGGTGGATTTGTTCCGGGTATCAGACCCGGAAGACCCACAGCTGAATATATTGCCAGGGTATCCAACAGGATCTCATGGTTCGATGGTTTGTTCCTTGTTATGATAACTTTGATGCCAATAATTCTTGGTGCCATAACAAAGATGCCCGGGTTATGGTTCGGAGGAACAGCCGTTCTTATCATGGTAGGTGTTGCTATAGATTTGGTCGATCAGCTTGAATCTCAGATGCTTATGCGGCACTATAAAGGATTTTTGGATTGATAATATATGTGATATTTCGGGTAAGGGTATCCTGCAAAGGATGCCCTTCTTCGAATTTTCATCTGAAAGGAGGTACTGAAAATGAGAATTATATTGCTGGGAGCTCCGGGTGCGGGTAAAGGTTCTGTGGGAAGGCCTCTTTCATCTCAGTTGGAGATACCTGTTATTTCAACAGGAGATATATTCAGAAGCAACATCAGCGGTCGTACCAAACTTGGACTTACGGCTAAAGGCTATATGGACAGAGGTGAACTGGTTCCTGATGGGCTGACAGTATCGATCGTTGAGGACCGTATAGCTCAGAGTGATTGTGCCAAAGGGTTTATACTTGATGGATTTCCAAGGAATACATTTCAAGCCTCAGAACTTGACAGGATACTTGAGAAAGCCAACTTGAAAATCGATCTTGTTCTCAACGTCCATCTTTCTGATGAGAGGATAATTCAGCGATTATCTTCAAGAATGGTATGCTCCTCATGTGGTGAATCATATAACCGAATGTCTAAAGATACATCAATGCCCGGGATTTGTGATCTTTGCGGAGGGAGAGTCAGTGTGCGGGAAGATGACGCACCGGAGACAGTAAGAAAGCGACTTGAAACATACTATTTGCAGACTATGCCACTCATTGATTTTTACCGTGAAAGAGGTATACTCAGCACGATAGATAATGATTGTACGATAGAAGAAGGATCGAAGAGAGCTTTGGAAGCTGTCCGGAATGCTTTACCGGATCATATGTCAGGACATGGAAGGCTTTAATGGTATACCTTAAGTCATCAGAAGAAATCAGCAAAATCCGTTCCGCAGGTAAGATCCTTCAGGAAATATTCGAGAGGATCGGAAAAGCACTAAAGCCGGGGATTACGACTATGCAGTTGAACAGCATAGCCGAGGAGATAATTTCAGCCAGAAATGCTAAAGCGTCATTTCTCAATTATGGTGAGCCGCCTTTTCCGGCATCGATCTGTGCTTCCATCAACGAAGAGGTCGTGCATGGTATACCATCTGAAAAGCGGATACTGAAAGATGGAGATATCATAAGTATTGATGCAGGAGCGTACCTGGACGGATTTCATGCTGATGCCGCAAGGACCTATGCGGTCGGTGATGTGGGTAAAGACATATTGAAATTGATCGAGGTTACAAGAGAGTGCTTCTTTAAGGGGTTCGAAGAGATAAGGGAAGGCAACAGGATCAGTGATGTTTCTGCAGCAGTAGAGAAACATGCGGTGTCACACGGATATGGTGTGGTTAGGCAACTTACAGGTCATGGTATAGGAAGAAACCTGCATGAGGACCCGGATGTTCCGAATTTTCTTTTACATGAAAGAGGACCTCGTATCAGGGAAGGTCTTGTTATTGCAGTTGAACCTATGATAAACATGGGTTCTGAGAAGGTTTATATGCTTGATGACGGCTGGACGATAGTTACAGCCGACTATAAGCCGTCGGCACACTATGAGAATACTGTGGCTGTGACCGCAAATGGTCCGCAGCTTATGACGGAAGATATGTAAAGGATGTTTGAATTTGGGTGTCAGTGTTTTTGAAGCGATCAAGACGGCGGGTATAGCACCCGGAACGATAGTGATTTCTGATGCCGGACATGATAAGGGGAGAGCCTATCTTGTTGTTGATGTTAAAGAGAAGATCGCATTCCTCGCAGACGGACGCGCAAGAAGCATTGCCGACCCTAAGAAGAAGAGAGTAACACACGTTAAAGTGCTTGGCATAACAGAGAAAACAACAGAAACGATCAAAGAGTTATCTGTTATAAGAAATACAGAAGCAGGCGATATGATCGTAAGAGATGTAATAAAAGAATTTATCTTAAAAAACCGGAATAACGATCATTAAGGAAGGGAACGAGGTAATAAATGTCTAAAGAAGATGTTATAGAGGTTGAGGGTATAGTTGAAGATGCGCTTCCGAACGCTGTTTTCAAGGTCAAACTGGAGAATGGACATGAAGTCCTGGCTCACATATCCGGTAAACTCCGTCAGCATTATATCAAGATACTGCCGGGTGATAAGGTTACTATGGAGCTTTCCCCATACGATCTAACCCGCGGAAGGATAACCTGGCGGGCAAAATGATACCTGATGTAGCGCTAAAATAAAATTAATGCTTGCATTTTCTATAATATTTGGTAAAATATTTTAGCATGCGTAAAAATACGCTTTTATGAACGGGAGGAATCAAAGATGAAAGTTAAACCGTCGGTAAAACCGATGTGCGAGAAGTGCAGGATCATACGCCGTAAAGGTAAAGTGATGGTTATTTGTTCAGACCCGAAACATAAGCAGAAACAGGGTTGATAGGAAATTACATGTAAGGTTGCGGCTGCCTGCGTAAAGCAGGAAATTCTAAGCATGTTTTTGATAAATTAAGAAGCTGTCATAACACAGGAGGAAAAACTAATGGCGCGTATTGCCGGAGTAGACTTGCCTAATGACAAGAGAGTCGAAATCGGACTCACTTACATTTACGGTATCGGTCTGACACTATCAAAGCAGATACTTGACAAATGTAAAATAAACCCGGATACAAGAGTCAAGGATCTTACTGACGATGAAGTTTCTACTATCAGGCAGGAACTTGAATCGAATTATAAGATCGAGGGAGATCTCAGAAGAGAGATCGCTATGAATATCAAACGTCTTACAGAGATAGGATGCTATCGCGGAAGACGGCACAGAACAGGGCTGCCCGTTCGCGGACAGAGAACTAAGACCAACGCAAGGACCCGCAAAGGACCTAAGCGTTCAATGGCCGGAAGAAAGAAGTAAGGAGGCAGCGTCATGGCTAAAGCGACAACCAAGAAGACAACAACAAGACCTAAGAGGCGTGAACGCAAGAACATCGACCACGGTGCTGCGCATATCCACTCATCCTTTAACAATACTATCGTATCTATAACCGATACAGCCGGTAATGCTATTTCATGGTCAAGTGCCGGTAGCATGGGCATGAAAGGCTCCCGTAAAGGAACCCCTTTTGC
The DNA here is from genome assembly GCA_028708525.1 of Eubacteriales bacterium. GTDB lineage: Bacteria > Bacillota > Clostridia > Saccharofermentanales > UBA5734 > JAQVYV01. Next base: position 5,090 of record JAQVYV010000021.1, on the reverse strand, counting down.
CGCGCAAATGGCTGCTGAGGCTGCTGCAAGAACAGCGGTGGATCATGGGATGAGAACTGTTGAGGTTTACGTTAAAGGACCGGGCGGAGGACGTGAATCAGCGATCCGTGCCCTTCAGACCCAGGGCCTCGATGTCACACTCATCAAAGACGTAACACCAATACCGCATAATGGCTGCAGACCGCCTAAGAGACGAAGAGTCTGATACCGGAGGGATAGAAAATGGCAAGATATACCGATGCATCCTGTAAACTTTGCCGCAGGGAGGGCGAGAAGCTCTTCCTCAAAGGACAGAGATGTTATTCTAACAAATGTGCCATCGCCAGAAGGAGTTTCGCTCCCGGTCAGCATGGACAAAGCAGGAAGAAAGTTTCTGAGTATGGGATCCAGCTTCGTGAGAAGCAGAAAACAAGACGTTTTTATGGCGTTCTTGAGAAACAGTTCCGTAAAATATACGCTACAGCCGATAAGATGAAAGGCAAAACCGGTGAGAATCTTCTCGCTTTGCTTGAACTGAGATTGGATAACGTTGTATATCGTATGGGCCTGGCTTCTTCAAGAGCTGAGGCAAGACAATTGGTCAATCACGGACACTTTACGGTCAACGGAAAGAAGGCTAACATACCTTCAATGTTCCTGGTAGCCGGGGATGTTCTGGAAGTAAAAGATAGTTCCAGAGCGTCAGTTAAATTCAAGGATATGGCGGAGAGAACTTTACCCAAGTGGCTTTCTTTTGACTACAATAACCTTAAAGGATCTGTTGTACAGACACCTGAAAGGCAGGATGTGGATCTGGAAGTTAAGGAGCACTTGATAGTAGAGCTCTATTCCAAGTAGATCCTCGTTTATTGCGTTTGAATTGCAATCGCCGGGACACTTAAGGAGGAATAGTAATGATAGATATGGAGAAACCCGCCATAACCTGTCTGCAGAATGCACAGGACGGTTCGTACGGAGAGTTCGTTATAGAACCTTTGGAAAGAGGTTACGGAATAACATTAGGTAATTCGCTCAGGCGTGTTCTGTTGTCATCCCTGCCGGGTGCAGCAGTTACCGCTATCAGAGTGGATGATGTATACCATGAGTTTTCTACTGTCAAAGGTGTTATTGAGGATATGACCGAGATAATACTGAATGTTAAGGGGATTAGAACGAAACTTCTGGTGGACGGACCTAAGACAGTATATATCAGCACCGAGGAAGGGCGTAAGGGCGTCGTTACCGCAGGGGATATCGTTCGTGATGAAGAAGTAGAGATAATGAATCCCGATCATGTTATAGCGACATTGAATGGTGAGGGAAAACTTTTCATGGAGCTTACCATCGGGAAAGGCCGCGGTTACAATACTGCTGACAGAAACAAGTGGTCAAATCAGCCGATCGGCGTTATACCGATCGACTCAATATTCACACCTGTAAAGAAGGTCAATTATTTCATTGAGAACACACGTGTCGGTCAGTTCACGGATTACGACAAACTGACGATGCAGATCTGGACAGATGCTACTGTTGAAGCCAGCGAGGCTTTGAGCCTTGGTTCAGGGATACTTATAGACCATCTTGGACTTTTTAAAGCTTTGACGGATAATTCTGAAGGAGCTATCTTTAAGGATACTGATGAGAATAAGGTCAAGAATCATGTTTATGATACAGCTATTGAGGATCTTGATTTTTCTGTCAGAACATATAATTGTCTTAAGAGGGCAGGGATAAATACAGTTGGCGACCTGGTCGCAAGATCAGAGGAAGATATGATGAAAGTAAGGAATCTCGGGAAGAAATCTCTCGAAGAGGTTATTCTAAAATTGGAGAATCTTGAACTTTCGCTTGCCTTGCTCGAAGAATAACAACGATACTTAACCGATTAGGAGGTCACATAAAATGCCTGCATACAGAAAGCTCGGAAGAGCAACAGATGTGCGTTTGTCTATGTTGAAGGGTATGGTAACTACTCTTATACTGACAGGCCGTATAGAGACTACAGAGGCGCGCGCTAAGGAAGTTAAAAGGATCGCTGAGAAGCTGATCACACTTGCTATAAAAGAGAAAGATAATTTTAAGACTAAATCCATAAAGGTTTCTTCTGCGAAGAAGGATTCCAAAGGACGTAAAGTGCTTGTATCCAAGACTTCTAAGAACGGCAACAAGTACGATGTTGTCGAAAGAACAGAATCAGAGGAAATGGTTCAGGTCGACGATCCGTCCAGACTGGCGGCCAGGAAAGAGCTTATCAAATGGCTTAGGAAAGGTCATGACGAAAAGGGCAATACAGTAAATCCTGTTAATTACTTGTTCGAAACTGTGGCTCCTAAGTATGCAGGAAGAAATGGCGGATATTGCCGGATCATCAAGTTGGGTGCCCGAAGAGGGGATGCAACTGAAATGGCGATCCTCGAACTGGTCTGATATAATCAATTCTGATTTGAAGGGACGAGGCAACTCGTCCCTTTTTGCTTTAGTTCGCCCGACAAGGGCAATAGCTATTCTGAAAGGGATCTGATGAAGCCTTTTATTGAATTAAAGAATGTTTTCTTTGAGTACAAGCTCAACGGACCGGATAATTTGAAGGCCGTGAATGACGTTTCAATGACTGTCATTAAAGGTTCGCATGTAGCGGTTCTCGGGCGTAATGGTTCAGGTAAATCAACTCTTGCAAGGCTTATTGCGGGGTTGGAGCAGCCGGGATCGGGTACTATAACTGTTGGTGGGTATGAGCATGACGGGGGAGCTGCTTCGTTAGAGATCAGAAGAAAATGCGGCATAGTATTTCAGAATCCGGACAACCAGATAATCGGAACTACTGTTGAAGAAGATGTTGCTTTCGGTCCTGAAAATCTTGGAGTCCCGAGAGAGGAAATGATAGTAAGGATAGATGATGCACTCAAGGCTGTTGGATTGACTGAGAAGAAGAAGTCTGCTCCACACCTGCTTTCAGGAGGACAGAAACAGAAGCTTGCGATAGCGGGTATCCTGGCTATGGATCCGGAGTGTTTTATTCTTGACGAAGCAACATCAATGCTTGATCCGTCAGCGAGAAAAGATTTTATTGCTCTTGTGACTTCACTTGTTAAGGAAAGAAACATGACTGTGATAAACATCACTCATGATATGGAAGAAGCAGTCCTGTCAGATCACGTGTATATCATGTCCGAAGGAACAATAGTAAGACATGGACACCCTGCGGAAGTATTTGATGATATTGATCTTCTCAAAGCACAGGGACTGGATGTACCTGTTCATATGGATATAGCTCAGAAAGTTTCGGATCTGACAGGGAGAGCGAGAACTCCTTTGGCAGACTTTACAAGAGAAGGTGCGGCGGAAGATATCATCCGCATGTGCAAAGGAATATCCTGTCTGAAAACAACTGAAGGTGACAGTACAGGTAAATACAATGGCAGAGTCTGTGAAGAGAAAACACATGAGACTGTTCTTGATGTTTCAGAATTAAGTTATACATATTCACGGGATACTGTTTTTGCCAATGACGCACTTTCCGAAGTCAGTATGAGTATCAGAAGAGGAGAACTATTCGGCGTGATCGGTCAGACAGGTTCCGGCAAGTCTACGCTTGTGCAGCATTTCAACGGACTTATTAAGCCGCAGTCAGGCAAAGTGACCGTGCTTGGATTTGATACTTCAAGGAAAGACGGTATAAGAGAGATAAGAAAGCACGCAGGATTATTGTTTCAATACCCGGAACATCAGCTTTTCGAAGAAACCGTATATAAAGATATTGCGTTTGGACCTAAATGTCTGGGTATGGACGAAGACAGTATACATGCATCTGTTATGAATGCTTTGGAAATCGTTGGGTTAGGAGAAGAGTATGCTTCGAAGTCACCTTTCGAACTATCGGGCGGACAGAAAAGAAGAGTGGCTATTGCGGGTATCATAGCGATGGAACCCGAGATACTTATTCTTGATGAACCTGCTGCGGGACTTGATCCCGCGGGCAGAGAAGATATTCTTCGGTTTGTGAATGATCTTGCAGATTCAGGCACTACTGTTGTTCTGGTTTCTCATAATATGGACGATATCGCTAAAATGGCGGACCGGGTACTAGTTCTAAAGGGCGGGAAAGTTATGAGTTGTACATCACCTGAAGAACTGTTTTCGGAAAATGATGTTTCAGAGTTTGGGATATCTCTGCCGGTCATTACGGAATTTATGATGTTTATGCGCAGTTTCGTTCCCGGGCTTGATGTATCAGGATTTACAGCGGATGCTTGTGCTGAATCTATCGTATCGGTGCTGTCTGACGGGAAGGTGGTGTCTGCATGAAGGATATAACACTGGGCAGATACTATCCGGGTGATTCGATAGTTCACAGAATGGATGCCAGGTTCAAGTTTTTTATTTCTATAGCTATGATGATCGGGATATTCTTTCTGACGGGGGCACTGCCTTTTGCCGTATATGCGATATTCCTGATGGTGTTGATAATTCTTACAAGAATACCGCTGAAGCAGATATTTCTGTCGTTGAAACCTATACTTTTTATAATAGTGTTTGCTTTCGTGATAAATCTGTTTTCTTATCAGGGCACAGAACTATGGTCGCTGGGAAGACTGACGATTACATATGAAGGTTTGTATTCAGGCCTGCGGATGGCTGCGAGATTGTCACTTCTTATAATCACCAGCTCGGTTTTCCTAACGCTTACAACAACACCTTTGAATGTTGCCGATGCTATGGAAAGCATAATGAAACCTTTGCAGAAAATCGGATTTCCCGCACACGAGATATCTATGATGATGTCTATCGCACTTAGATTTGTTCCTAATTTGATGGAGGAGACAGATAAAATTATGAAAGCTCAGTCATCCAGAGGGGCGAAATATGATACCGGAGGTGTTGTTGCACGAGCAAGAGGACTGGTATCTATATTGGTGCCGTTATTTGTCAGCTGTTTCAGAAGAGCTGAAGAACTTGCGATCGCAATGGAAGCGAGATGTTACAACGGTGCGCAGGGACGGACTAAACTGAATGTGATGAAGGCTGTCAGGCCGGATTATATTATGACCGGCGTATGCCTGCTTGTGCTTGCAGTTGTTCTTTTCCTTGAGTTTGTAAGGTTCTGATCATGA
>JAQVYV010000020.1:15609-19259 GCA_028708525.1 Eubacteriales bacterium | reverse complement strand
CCAGATTACTTAAAGAGCGCATAATAATACTTAGTGATGAGGTCAATGAAGTTACAGCAAGCCTGATAACCGCTCAACTGCTCTTCCTTGAAGCTGAGGATCCTGATAAAGATATTCAGTTTTATATTAACAGCCCGGGTGGTTCAGTTTCAGCCGGCCTAATGATTTATGATACTATGCAACATATAAAGCCCGATGTTCAGACGATATGTGTAGGACTTGCAGCAAGTATGGGTGCATTTCTGCTTGCGGCAGGAGCTAAAGGTAAACGATTTGCGTTGCCAAATGCAGAAGTAATGATACATCAGCCGCTTGGCGGTGTTCAAGGGCAGGCTACAGATATCAGGATAGCGGCAGATCACATAACTAAGACGAAGGAGCGGTTGAACAAGATAATCAGCGAATTGACAGGCCAGTCGCTCAAGAAAGTTACCGCAGATACGGACCGTGACAACTGGCTTACAGCTGAAGAAGCAGTTAAATATGGCATTATTGACAGTGTAATGATAAGGAATAAATGATTTATGGCTGATGAAAGAAAAGGTAAGGGCGGGAAGAAAAGCAATCTGCCGCAAGGAAATGTTCCCGGTAACATAGTTCACTGCTCCTTTTGCGGTAAAAGTGAAAGTGAAGTCGGTAAACTTATTGCCGGTCCGGGGGAAATCTTCATATGCAATGAATGTGTAGATTTGTGTTCTGAGATCCTTACAGAGGAAGATATAGCTTATGCACCTCATTCAGAACCTGCACTTACTCTTTCTAAGCTACCTTCTCCTAAAGATCTTAAGGATGAACTGGATAAGTATGTAATCGGTCAGGATAAAGCGAAGAAGACTCTTTCAGTAGCAGTATATAATCACTATAAGAGGATACTTTCTCCTAAAACAAAGGAAGAGGACATTGAGATAGCTAAAAGCAATATTCTCTTACTCGGCCCTACCGGTAGTGGGAAAACACTTCTTGCTCAGACGCTGGCAAGGATACTTGATGTTCCTTTTGCTATTTCTGATGCGACCGCATTAACAGAAGCAGGCTATGTCGGAGAGGATGTGGAAAATATTTTGTTGCGTCTGCTTCAGAATGCAGATTACGACATAGAACGTGCCCAGCGAGGAATAATTTATATAGATGAAATCGATAAGATAACAAGAAAGTCAGACAATCCGTCTATCACAAGAGATGTCAGCGGAGAAGGAGTACAACAGGCTTTACTTAAAATATTAGAGAGTACAGTAGCCAACGTACCACCACAAGGAGGACGCAAGCATCCTCATCAGGAATTTATTCAGATTGATACAACAGGGATACTTTTCATTTGCGGCGGTGCATTTGATGGTATTGAGAAAATCATTGACAAACGTATTGGTAAGAATTCAATGGGTTTCGGAGCTAAGATAGACTCCAGAAATAAGCTTGATTCCGGTGAGCTTCTCGAACATTTGATGCCGGCAGACTTGTTGAAATATGGGCTAATTCCTGAATTTATTGGAAGGGTCCCTGTAGTGGTAAGTCTTGCCGGGTTATCTAAGGAAGACCTTGTGAGAATTTTGAATGAACCCAGAAATGCGTTATTGAAACAATATAAAGCATTACTTAAAATGGATAAAGTCACACTTGAGTTTGAGGATGGAGCTGTCGATGCGATTGCCGACCTTGCCATGGAAAGGAAAACCGGAGCGAGAGGGCTGCGTGCTATTCTTGAAGACATTATGCTGGATTTGATGTTCGAGATACCCTCAAGAAAAGATGTGAAGAAATGTATAATAACTGCTGAGAATGTTATAAATAAAACATCTCCTCAATTGTTAGTCAAGGAACAGAAAAAGCAAACAAGAAATGACGACATGACAGCGTGATGACTAGATATGCCTTTTAATTGCCTTGGCTAATGAATCCAGAAAAGGGAACAGTTGAAGCTGCTCCGCCTGATTGCTAACAATATAAGTCCATGTCGATGAAGGCTTAACAATACCTATAGATTCTGTGTCGATACCATTTTCATTGGCAGAAGCGATTTTAAGACAATCATAGATCCTGTTTCCTATATTTTCTTTGAGTTCACTGAAACTTTCGAACAGGATCTTATTGTATTCATGTAAAGGGTCTTTTCCTGACATTTTCATGATATGGATGCTGTCCTTGATGTATGCCATGTTGTCAAGGTATTCTGCCCATGAATCAGTAATCACACGAAGGCAAATCACTCGCTCAGCGTCGCAAACGTGAGTCCTGCCGAATCTTTCCTCTAAAGAAAAGAACCTATCAGGCATAAATTCTTCCATATATGGCGATTTATCCTTAGTCAAATGTAATATCCTGTTTCGCATACTTCTTATATAATTACTCTGCTCCTGCAGCAAAACAGTATACTTAGACAAAGAAGTTCTTATGTCAAAGTGAACGCCCTGTACTATTTTCTGCAACCGCGATGCCTCTCTCAGAAGCACATTGTTAGTAACCGGACCGGTTTTCACCTTTGAAAGAAGACGCGCTGGTACAAGTTCAGCAAAATTATATCTGATAAATATATCATCTTCGAGACTTATGATGAACCTTGATTCTCCGGGATCACCCTGCCTGCCTGCCCGCCCTCTTAATTGACTGTCAACTCTTATGCTCTCATGTCTGTCGGTTCCTATAACAAGTAATCCACCGGCAGAAGATACTTCATCGTGGTCTTCTTCACCGGGTCCGCCAAGCTTGATGTCGATACCTCTTCCAGCCATGTTGGTTGATACCGTTACTGCAAAAAGATTGCCTGCTGATGCTATCAAATCGGCTTCCATCTCATCATTCTTGGCATTAAGGATATTGTATTTTATAGATGCCTCTGAGAGCAAAACGCTTAAGTTTTCTGATTCTTCAACACTAGCCGTACCAATGAGAATAGGTCTTCCTTTACCATGCTCTGCTATAACCGTTTCCATTATAGCTTTATACTTATCAGCTTTAGTATAATAAATGTCATCCTCTGAATCATGGCGTATCATTCTTTTATGAGTAGGAATCACATGGACCTTAAGATCATATGTGTTATCGAACTCCTCAGCTGCCTGTAAAGCTGTCCCGGTCATTCCGGATAGGCATTCATAAAGTTTCATGAAATTCTGTAAAGTTATTTGAGAAAGTATCCTGCCTCGTTTGGAAGGGTCCAAACCTTCTTTGACCTCTATTGCTTCATGTACTCCATGAGGCCAGTGTCTTTTATGTGCGATCCTTCCCGTAAACTCATCAACAAGCTGGACTTTGTTATCTTTAACTACGTAATCCACATCTAGTCTGACGATCTCTCGGGCATATAAAGCATTATTCAAAGCAACGACTGTTTCGATATTATCTTCAGAATACAAATTATCGATCCCGAGCTCCTTCTCAGCTAAACTAATTCCCTCTTCGGTCAGATAAACACTGCTTTCGTAATCGTCTACAGTATAATCTCTGTTGATCTGCATGCAATTGGTAATTTCATTCATCCTTGTCAATAATGGTGTTTGAGAATCATCTGTTGATGCGGCTATAACAAGAGGTATCCTTGCCTCGTCTATTAAAATAGAATCTGCTTCATCTACCAGAGCGAAACTGAAAACATGATCATATAGTTCAGTTTCAGACTCTGCAAGAAATTCCCTCAAATAATCAAATCCGCATTC
>JAQVYV010000020.1:0-15509 GCA_028708525.1 Eubacteriales bacterium | reverse complement strand
TTTAAATCATAAAACGAGGTGATTAGTATATGGATGTTGATACGATATCAGGAAGATATAAGGTTTTATCAGAAGTGACACCGGGGACAATGCTGTGTGAAAACATAACAACGGGAGTTAAATGGGTACTTAAGAAGTTTCCCGTGAAAGATAGAGAGATGATAAATACACTTGGTTTTATTCGTCATCCGGGGCTGCCAAGATTGGTTGAAAATATAGTGACTGATGATGGGATATTAGCTGTATTTGAGTATATACAAGGAAAAACGCTGCAAGAACTATGTGATCATAGCGGTGGTAAGATCGATTGTATAAGAGCTTGCAGATATATGAAAGAGATAGCATGTGCTTTAGAGTTTCTTCATTCCAATGAACCCGATCCGATTCTTCACCTTGATATCAAACCTGCAAATGTAATAATTCAGGAAAATGATCACGCGTGTCTGATCGATTTTGGAAGTATGAATATTGACTATTCAAATAACACTGCAAATTCACCGGATATAAGAACAACTATTTCGTATGCACCGATGGAACTACTCCACGGGCGACCGTTATCACCTTCAACAGACATATATTTCATAGGTGTGACGTTGTTTGAACTAGTTGTCGGAACTGATAATGATTTTAAGACGATGATTACCGACAAAGTGTCTGTCAGATCCGTTCCTGCTCAATTAATGAGCATTATACATAAATGCACTATGCACCTGCCTGAGGATCGGTATCAGAAAACATCTGCTCTTGTAAATGATTTAGATGCTTTTATCAATGAGTATGAAGTATGCAGTCTTGCTTCAACAAACATGAAAATAAACAATGCGAAAATAATAAGCGTCTGGGGAAATGCTCAGTTTGCCGCAGAACTAGCTTGGAATATATCATCAGAGTATGGCAATACTTTGCTTGTGGATGCAGATCTTCTGTCTCCGGGAATAGATAAATTAATAGATATAAGAAAGAGTAAAACTGAAAATAAGTTCTACTCAGAAAGCAGATCTGTTCTTGGGATCCTAATGGATGAGTTTTCTTCAGGAAATTTACGTGGTGATAGCATTGACAGAATTTCATATGGTGCAAATAAGGGAAAACTAAAGTGTATATGCGGTGATTACAGAACTGAAGATTATGAGCATTATTCAACAGAAGGTCTAGCAGCTATAATCAAGGCGTCTTCATCGCATTTTGATCATGTCATAATTGCATGCAGTAAGTTTATTTATGATGAGTTTACATGCATGGCCTTTATATGTTCTCATGTAGTTTTGATTCCACTGCTTGCTAATCACATCAATTTCAGAGAGTTTATGAAGTATGTTGAATTTTTATCTGCAAGGAAGCAACTTGATAGCGACAAGGCTATATATATTGGTTTTGAGTATCGTCCGGATGAGGATCTCGGGCAAGGTACTTGTCAGGAAATATGCGACGGAAAATTTGGAGGTGTGATCTCTTTTTCATCAAGAAGGAGAATGCTTGCAGGAACTAATAAATATTATGTGGAAAATATCGAACAGAAAATCAAAAGGCAATATGCTGCCATATTAAGAAAGCTCTAGAACAACAGCGGAGGAGATATCATGCCAATAGTCAAATCTTATTATAAACTCAATGAGATGTATGGCCGGTACAATGAAGAAAAGGACTCTCAGGATATTGAAATGAGTACTATAGTGTCTTCAATAGCAACAGACATTCTGATAAGGGATCCTCAACTTGTAGTTGATACAGCGTCAGGGACTAAGGGGAAAGGTGCACTGGAGGATGCGATAATACACTCCACAGAAACTAAAATGCATACTTTCGGATTCTATCAGGATGAGCTTCTTAAACGAGTCCGGGATTTTATGTTTGGTTACGGTCCGCTTCAGGATTATATCGATGATGAAGATATTACGGATATAGATGGGACCGGATACAATGAGTTTTCAATTAAAAGAAAAGGTGCAAGGTCACAAATTCCTGTGAAATTTAAAGACAGCAAAATGTTTGAGACCTTTTGCAGGCTTATCATAATAAGAAACGGTGGGATCATTAATGAAAATGATAGTCATTCAAGAGTTGTTGATGAAATAAACAGACTAAGGATAAATGTTTCTATACCTCCCAGAAATATAAACGGACCTTCAATAAGTATCAGGAAGCACAGGAAGAGGTGTTATTCACTTAATGAACTTACAGAGTTGGGTATGCTGACAGATAAGTGCGCAGAAATAATGAGGAGTATTGCTTCAATTGATGCAAGTGTTGTATTTTGTGGCAAAGGAGCCTCAGGTAAAACTACGTTGCTTCGTGCATTCATTGATTCTCTACCTGAGATGGAAAGAGTATTGATCCTTGAAAGTGATTCAGAGATATTCCCGGAGAAAAAGTATTGCATCGCACAACGCATAAAGAAAGCAAATGAAGGTGGCAGACAGATCACGCTTAAAGAATTAGTGGCGGATGGACTGACAATGTCTCTTGATACATATTGTGTAGGAGAGATAGTAGGTAATGAAGCATGGGAGTTTCTCAAAGCAACTTTTTCAGGACATAAATGCTTGGCTACAACTCACTCTGAGAGTGCTGAAGATGCTATGGACAGACTTCTTACACTTGCACGCCCGGCTACCTCGGGTGAAAGCGAAAAGGTTGTTAAGAGCATGATAGGCAAGGGTATCGATAAGATAGTATATCTTAAAGATTTTAAAGTAGTAAAAGTAATAGATCTGATTGGTTACAATGGGGTGAATGATGAATATATCACGAAAACTATTTGGAAACGCTGAGACAATCAGAAAGCAACAGATCGAAATAGTCAGTACTCTGAACAGATGGTACCAAGTCAAAGAAGATTTGATTTTTGCTTTTGAGAAAACAGCGGAATCAGAAATAGGAGAACCATCTAAGACGCTTATAAATGAATTTATTATAAGAGTTAACGGAGGGCTAGATATAGATATTGCACTCAAAATGCTTTCAGACTCCTATAAAGACATATCATTTAAATATTTCTTGAAACAAATTGCTTTTAATATGAAATACAAAGGTAACACAGGGGAATTGCTTGATATTCTGGAAACTCAAATGATCAAAGTTGAAGAAGAGTACACAAGACGTAAGATAAGTACAGGGAGAGACAGGAGGATCATATCTGTAATCTTTGGGATGTGTCCGCTTCTTGGTGTTATTACTATGTTGTTTTATCCTTCGGCATCATACTTCTATTTTCATACGAAAGCGGGTTTTCTGACACTGCTAATAGCAGGCTTATTATATTTTGCAGGGCTTATTCTTTTTCAATTCGTTAAAAGAGGTGCGAACAATGGATAGAACATGGAATATTTGTTTGAGCTTGATTTTACCGATTTTCGCGGCTGTGTATAATTTGATCCCGGTTTTCTATGTTTATTTGTTGCGCAAAAAGGAGAAATGGGTCAGGAGAAGTGACGGTAAAGAAGAATTGAAACGGATCATTTCATTTCTTCCTTTATCTGATAAACAGAAATCTCATGTTTTGAACAGGATCGAAGAAGCAGGAATAGGTGATGAGAGAACTTGGATGTATTGGCTGATCATATCCAAGATATTTCCGCTAGTATTGTTGGTCCTCATGCTCATCAGCGGTTACAGGCTGATCGATTCTATCGTGTGTTCTGCAGGGTGTTATGTGTTGCCGGAAATATGGCTGAACAGACGTATCAAAGACAGAAAAGGAGCATTTGAAAGAAATGCATATAAAATCTACTCATTTCTTCATACTCAGATCTCATCAGGGGTCAAAGCTACTGATGCAGTAAGAGGGATGTACGAAATTGCTGATCATCAACTTATTCGTGACTGTTTTATCAGATTTACAGCGCGTTATGAACTGACTCTTGACCTGGAAGGATCATTGGAGATAATCACAAGATCATTCAGAGGATATGATGGTGAAATGATGTGTGTCTGTATTAAACAATGTATCGATTCCGGATCAGCCGGCAAAACATTGCTGAAAATGGAACAAATGATGTTCTCAAAATACTTTAATATTTTGCAGACAGAAACAGATAAATACAAGACAAGGATCCTGATAACAGGATTGATAGGATTGTCACCGCTGATAATTCTATTATGTGCGCCAATGATTTATGAAGCTGTATCCGGTTTTATGACAATGATTACGATTTAAGAAAAAGAAGGAGGTGGTAACGAATCATGAAAAAAATCAGGAAAGGAGGTGTGCAAATGATGTTCAGTAGTAAAAAAGGATTTGGGATAAATGAGATCATAGGTATCGCGGCAGGATTGATCATCGCTGTGCTGATAGTTTTTCCAAGTCTGCAAGGGTTGGCAGAAAATGTCATGCTTAAGTTGTCGGACTGGTGGGAAAGTGTAGCAAGCAGTCTATTTTCTTGAAAATGGGGGTGTTGTTATGCTTGATAAAGCTGTAGTGTGTGTTTTCTGTATGATCCTGATCTTGAGTATTACAATGATTTCATTTGATTTGTCTGCATCAGTCATTAGAAAAATAACATTTGACAACATTTGCAGAGATGCTTTGCACAGGATCGATCTCGAAGGCGGTATGAGTGAAGAAGTACAAGACTTGTTAAGCGATAAGCTTTATGCTGCAGGGTTTTCCGATGTATTGATCATCGCACCGGAGTATGTTCAGTACGGTGATCCTATAGAATTTATTGTTGAAGCGTGGGCAGATGCATTCTTTAAAACATCGGAAGGATCGGGAACAGGGAAGAGAAAATATGGCTATGAAAAATCTGTGGTTTCAAGGAGGATCCATAACAATGCATTCTAAGAGAGGGCATATCGAAATAGCATTGATCTTTGTTGCTGTTATCGTATTGTTCATTATACCGGTACAGATAAACATGATAAGAGTTTTATTGGAGCAGGCTGATGTGATCCTGGTTGAGGATGTGATAGAAACAGCATCGATCAATGCTATAAGTCATCTGAATCCGCAGAAACTTGGAGAAGGTGATATCAGTTTTAACATAAAGAATGCGAAGGATTCTGTTATTAAAAGTATTGAAAGAATGATCAATGAATCTCAGGAGATCAGGATAAAAGGTCATCCCAAAGTCGAAATATCTGTAAGATACAATGTTATACACATAGAAACAGAAGTTCGATATAACGGAAAAATGGGAAAAGAACGGTCAATGGTCCGAGAAAGTGAATTCATTGTTGAATTGCCGGAGGTTGGGACGTGAGGAGAAAAAGACAAATTATTATTGCATGTTCGCTTGTTGTCATAATCATTATATGTATATTTTTTGCTGTTTCAGGTGAGCAAGATACTAAAACTGAGAGTGTCATGATAGCTAACAGGGAAATTTTAAGAGGACAGGAACTTACTGATGACATGTTTACGATCGTACAAGTATCTGAGGGCAGTTTCATCAAAGCTTTCAGAAAAGCAGAAGATGGAATCAGCGGTATAGTTCTAAGAAATGTTCCTGACGGAGATATTTTACTTTGTGAAGATGTCGGAGACATAGAGGATATGACACGTTTTCCGAACCTCGAACCCGGCAAAAGGTCGTATTCTCTTATGCTTAAACCGGAACAGGCAAACGGATGTTTATTGTTCGAAAACGGTAGAGTCGACATTTATGTTCACTTATCAAGTTCCCTGGCAGGTTCTGAACCGGGTGCGCAATTATTAGAAGCAATCAAAGCAAATGTGCATGTTGTTGAGAATGTCAGAATAATTAAAATACTTGACGAATGCGGACATGAAATAAGTCCTGATTCCGGAAATTCTCGAATAATTTGCTTTGAACTCGATCCGGAGGACATAAAACTGATTTCATCCGGTATGAGAAATGGCAGCATAACAATAGCTGCGTTGAGTAATGAATAAGAATAATGAAGGAGTTAACATGAAAGACAAGAAGAGCACTAAAAAGAATGAAGAAATCTCCAACGATAATTTTAAGTATGAGATAATGAGTCATGTCGGCATACTTAGCAAAAGCCCGTCAGGGTGGAGTAAGGAATTGAATATCGTTAAATGGAATGATGCTAATCCGAAATTTGACATTAGAGAATGGGATGTTGAACATGAAAAAATGAGCAGGGGTGTAAGTCTTAACTTTGTTGAAGCTGAGGTCCTTGGTCAGCTTCTTCAGGAAATAGATTTCGAAGAAGTTATGCCATAAAACAATATCCGCTGCCGAACTCATGTTTGGCAGCGGATATTCAACCCGATTATATGGTTGAGAAGCAAATATTTCTCTTTATTTAAAAATCTGTTATTATTGACTTATCATATCCGAGGAGGCAGAATTTGTTCGAAGATCTATTGCCGGAATTAGTTAGGAGCATATCTGATGTTGCAGGTGCTATTCCGGTTATTTTCAAAGGAATTGAAAGGCAGTATGCTAAAGGGAGTACACCTCAGTCGCCGAACGTCCATGATTTTCATGAACTGATTTATGTCAGAAGCGGTAAGGCAGAAATGCTGATCGACGATAAGTGTGTATCTGTTGTCAAGGGAGATAACATAATAATCAGACCGGGAATTTGTCATACTGTTAGAGTAGAAACCGGTTCTGTTGATATGCTTGTTTTATATTTTGGGTTGGAAAGTGATCTTAAATATCATGAAGATCCAAAGCAAATGGAAAGTGTTGATGTTGTAAATAAAGTGAATTATACAACACTAGAAAGCTTTCTGAAATTTGCATCAGGTAAAACTGCTGATGAGTCAAAGAGTCGTAATCCTGAAACTTTCGAGACAAGTTCTTATCTATTGATCGGTAACAGAGGCAGTAAAGCCCTTGCAGCAATAGCAGAAAGAATAATTGAAGAAAGCAGTGGCCACAGATATTCTAAGGAACTGATGATGCAATTTCTGGCAATGGAATTGATGATCGCGCTGTCAAGAGCTCTGCGTGACGAGTGGGAAGAAAGTCTGCGAGTGAAAACGGCTAAAACCAAAGAATTGGTTGCGATAGCTCAGGAGTATATAATTCAAAATCACGAGAAAAACATCTCTTTATCAGATATTGCAGGACATGTCTTTCTGAGTCAGGGATACTTCACCAGAGCTTTTAAAGATATAACCGGTATCAGCCCTATCAATTTCCTTATCCAGGTAAGGATAGAACATGCTTGCAGATTATTAGAAGATGAGAAGATAAAAGTATCAGGGATAATAAAAGCAGTTGGATTTTCGAATTCGCAAAGGTTTAATGAAGCATTTAGAAAACACACAGGGTCAACACCCGGTGAATACCGTAAGAGAATACTTAATGACCGATAGGTTTGCGGTCAGCGTTATTGGAGGAGAAAATGAACAGAAAAAACAGAGGAAAATGGGTTTTCACATCTGAATCGGTAACAGAAGGTCATCCGGATAAAATATGTGATCAGATATCAGATTCCGTGCTTGATGCTATCTTAGAGCTTGATCCTAATGCCAGAGTAGCCTGTGAAACAGCGGTAACAACCGGAATGGTGTTAGTTATGGGTGAAGTAACAACAAATTGCTATGTGGATATTCAGGAAATAGTAAGAAGTAAAATCAAGGATATCGGATATGACAGAGCGAAATTTGGATTTGATAATGAAACATGTGCTGTCTTAACTTCGATACATGAACAATCTCCGGATATAGCCGTTGGCGTTGATAATTCAAGAGAAAAGAAATCAGGAATGGATGATTCAGGATATGAACTTGGTGCCGGAGATCAGGGAATGGTATTTGGATATGCATGTTCCGATACGCAAGAGAAAATGCCCTTGGCCATTTCACTAGCTCATGGTATTTGCAGAAAGTTAGCAGAGGTTCGAAAAACTGGCAAATTGAGATATCTGAGGCCTGATGGGAAAGCTCAGGTCAGCGTAGAGTACTTTGATGATAAACCTGTCCGAGTTGATACTATTGTTATTTCAACACAACATGATCCCCGGATTGGGCAAGATCAAATAGCTGAGGACATTAGGAAATCGGTTATTGAAAATGTAATACCTGAAGAGTTAATGGATGAAAATACACGTGTTTATATAAACCCGACAGGTAAATTTGTAACCGGTGGACCGCAGGGAGACTCCGGATTAACTGGTAGAAAGATCATTGTTGACACTTACGGTGGATTTGCCCGCCATGGCGGTGGTGCTTTTTCAGGGAAAGATCCTACCAAGGTTGATAGATCCGGAGCATATGCAGCACGTTATGTAGCTAAGAATATCGTAGAGTCCGGATTAGCAGATGAATGTGAGGTTCAGATCGCTTATGCGATAGGAGTTGCTGAACCTGTAAGTGTCTATGTCAATACTTTTGATACCGGAAAAATAGAGGATAGTCAAATAACTGAGATAGTCAGGAACGTATTCGACTTGAAACCGGCATCTATCATAAAGGATCTTGACCTGAGAAGGCCAATTTATTCCAGACTGGCGTCATATGGACATTTCGGAAGAAATGATCTTGAACTTACATGGGAGAATACAGACAAAACCGAAGAAATACTTGCTGCTGCAAATCAATATTTAAAGTAACGCAATGAGTTTTTCTTCTGTTATCGGAAAACTCACTGATTTAGCTTTTCCTGAGGTGTGTCATTTCTGCGGAAAATGGAAGTGTGATTCAGATATTGAGTATTTATGTAAAAAATGTGCCGGGAGTATTCCCATCAGAAGCAGAAGATTACGTGTTCACAGATGCCTTGAAGAGAATCTTCGCGTTAAAATGTCAGTACCGGTATCAGAAAACTTTGATGTTATTGCAGCATGTTTTTACGAAGATCCAATAAGACAAGCTTTGATCAGAATGAAATTTTATAACGAAGCATTCCATTATAGAGAGTTTGCCCGCATATTAAGTACTGTTCTTGTTGATGTTAACCGTGAATGGGACATGATATTGCCTGTTCCGTTACATCCGAAACGAGAACGCGAAAGAGGATATAATCAGACTTTGCTTATTGCCGGTGAATTGTCGAAGATAATGGGGATCGAGTTGCATGACAATATAGTATCCAGAGTGAGAAATACTGCGAGACAAAGTGAAGCCGGCAATAAAGGCGGAAGGATAGCGAATCTTCACGGAGCATTCAACTGTAGCAGAGCAGATAATCTCAAAGGAAAGAGAATACTGATTCTTGATGATGTTCTGACATCAGGAATAACTATGTTCAATACAGTTGAAAGCATAAGGGTTGCATTAAGGGGTCATGAGAACAAAAGTCCGGACAATCATTCAACAGAAATAACAGGTGTGGTTATTGCTTCTGACAGAAAGACAATAACATATTAATTATAGCATTATGCTTGTTATAACAACAGTCTTTAAAAACTTAGTGTTTTGATATATAATGACTTAAGCCTGAGATGTTCGTTTGCTTCGTTAATTGAACCTACAGTACTTAAAAGGGAACCCGGGTCGAAGTGGATACGACCGCAGCAGATTTCTGCTATTGGTACTAGGCCACCGCAGGGTACCCACCTTGCAAATTGCAGGGTGTCAATTAGGGGTAAACGGCATCACGGGTTTTTTATTTCTCGAGAAAGAAAGTAGCCTCCATATCAGCGATTGAAAGCGCAAGCGCTAATGGATACAATCTGAACGCATCACCAACATTCCTTGCCTCGTCAGTGCCTGAAAATCCCATATGATATCTTATAGCGAAAGCTTCTTCGTCAGTTAGTTTCATGTATTTACTTATAATATAAACTGATTTCTCACCATGACCGTATGGGAATCGGTCGTCAAATTCATAATAGGGTACCTTCTGCCAGTTTCCTGTTGAGTCCTTAACATTTCTGGTGCTTGTTCTGTAAATGTTTATTTTACACACATCATGCAGAAGAGCTGCTATAGCTGTAGATTCAGGTGAAATCGAAAGATCGTACAGATTTCTGACAGTGTCTCTTGATAAGTAATCATTAAGACATTCATAAACATTAAGTGAGTGACTGACCAATCCCTCGCTGTGTGAGCCGTGATATCTTGAACTGGCAGGTGCTGTAAAAAAATCAGACTCATCAGAGAGAAGATATTTCAACAAATCAGTACTGCCTTCGCGATGGATGGTTTTGTTGTAGATAGAGATAAAAGTTTCTTTAAATGCCATTTTCTTTCTCCTGAGTATCGTATTGAATAGTTTTGATTTATAATACTAGTATAAATCAGATCAAACTAAAAAACTATATTTATAATGACATGGAGGTATTGAAATGACAAATGTTTTGACTAAAACAGTTTTAGGCAGGACCGGTCTTGAAATAAGCAGAGTGATTTATGGTGGGATAATTTCCATGAATGAGGAGCAGAAAGACAGCGACTATTATGTCGATTATGCAATAGATCACGGGATCAACTATTTTGACATTGCACCAAGTTATGGGAATGCTCAGGAGATACTGGGACGTTCATTGAAGAATAAGCGTAATAATGTTTATCTCGCGTGCAAGACAGGAGAGTTTTCACTGGAGAATGGGAGCAAACAGTTTTATGAGTCGTTGGATATGCTTTATACAGATCATTTTGATGTTTTTCAACTTCATGGTTTAAGTAGTATGGAACAGGTCGAGATAGCCTTTTCAGCAGACGGAATAATGGAGTTTCTTGTAAATGCGAAAGATGAAGGCAAGATCAGAAACATCGGATTTTCAGCACATAATGAGAGTGTGGCTTTAAAAGCTTTGAGTATGTATGACTTTGATACGGTTCTTTTCCCTTTCAACTGGAGTATGAATATTTCTCTTAATGCCGGAAATG
This sequence comes from Eubacteriales bacterium, assembly GCA_028708525.1. Lineage (GTDB taxonomy): Bacteria > Bacillota > Clostridia > Saccharofermentanales > UBA5734 > JAQVYV01. The sequence goes on along the minus strand of JAQVYV010000020.1, from coordinate 4,792 downwards.
AACTGTTAAAGGAAGCTGCAAACAGAAATATGGGAATACTTGCACTTAAGGTTCTGGCCGAAAGAGCACTTACAGAAAATGAATCAGATAAATACCCTAAAAGCTGGTATAAACCAATCGATCTTACAGAAACAGAATTTATCCGAGCAGCAGTTGACTTCTCTTTTTCTCTTGGGATCCATTCAATGATACCGCCGGGATATTTCAGCTATCTGAAATTTATGATTAATGATAAAGCGATCCGGTATGGGAATGATCCTTCATCTTCATCGGCAGATTATTTGAAACAAAGGTTGAATCCTATAGAAAAGGAGATATTACCGCATATACGCTAGGTTCAACTTGAAACCAGATAAGCCTTCCACCTCTAAAACTACCTTTACTCACTTCGATGAGAGTGCAGGTGAAGATAGATTTGAAGTTGATTTATCTCTCAGAAAGTGGTAAAATATATTCAGTGTTATATAACAGAAAGGTAATTTAGAAATGATGTTGGACAGCAATAATCATTCAGTATTCATGATGTATTATCATCTGATTTTAGTGATCAAATACAGACGAAAAGTGCTTGATGGATCGATCTCTTCCCGTGCGAAAGAAATATTCGAGTATATAGCACCTAATTACAATATCACACTTATCGAATGGAACGATGATCAGGATCATATACATATAAAGTTCAAAGCTCATCCAAACTCTGCACTATCCAAATTTATTAATGCGTATAAAAGTGCCAGTTCAAGATTGATCAAGAAGGAATATCCTTCAGTTCGCAGTAAACTATGGAAAGACAATTTCTGGTCGAAAAGTTACTGTTTACTGACAACAGGCGGATCACCATTAGAAGTTATTGCTGAATATGTAGAGAGTCAAGGAGAAAGACTTTGAATGAAGTAGGGAGTATGTCGCTAAATCCTGTCATCTGTTATAATATGCAGATATGAATTACAAGGCAGAGTATTTATGGGACTTATAAAAGATGCAAAGCTTATAGCAATAAGAGATCCTGCTGCACGCGGTGCTATTTCGGTCATGTTACTTTATCCGGGATTTCACGTTCTGGTTTACCATAAGGTGGCTCACTTTCTTTTCAGGCATAAGCTGTACTGTATTTCGAGATTTATATCTCAGTGCGGAAGATTTTTTACCGGAATCGAGATACATCCGGGAGCTAAAATCGGTAAAGGCCTTTTTATTGATCACGGTATGGGGATAGTTATAGGTGAAACTGCCGAGATCGGAGATAATTGTACGTTGTATCATGGCTGCACATTAGGTGGTACAGGTAAAGATAAAGGCAAGCGTCATCCGACTTTGGGGAACAATGTTCTTGTTGGTGCCGGCGCTAAGATACTTGGGCCATTTAAAGTAGGAGACAACGCTATGATCGGGGCAAATTCTGTTGTTCTCAATGAAGTTCCGGAAGGTGCTACTGTAGTAGGCGTTCCCGGTCATGTGACAAGGCTAAAGAACGGAGAGAAGATCTTGCATTCAGTTGAACTCGATCAGACCAGCACGCCTGATCCGGTATCTATTGAAATGTGTAAGATACTTCACAGATTGAAGCGGATAGAAAAAGAACTTAATATTGAGGAACAGTTTAAATCTGAAGAGTTATCTGTTAATCAGACTACAGCAAATATAATCAGAAAACTGTGCGAAGAGAATAAAATCAACAACGGAGACTGACATGAGAATATTCAATACTATGACAAGACAGAAAGAAGAGTTTATCCCTATCGTTAAAGGTGAAGTAAGGATATATGCCTGCGGACCTACTGTGTATAATTACTTTCACATAGGAAACGCGAGACCTTTCGTTACTTTTGATACACTAAGAAGGTATCTTGAGTATAAAGGGATGAAAGTGATATTTGTACAGAATTTTACTGATATTGACGATAAAATGATACTTCAGGCTAATGCTGCTGGTATTACAGTTAGAGAACTGGCTGACAGATTTATAGCTGAATATTATCATGATGCGGATAAATTGAATATACGCAGGGCTACATATCAGCCCAGAGCAACAGATTGTATAACGGATATCCTGGAAATGATCAAAGTGCTTGAAAATAAGGGTTATGCTTATGTTGCTGATGACGGTGTTTACTTTGATGTTGAAAAGTTTAAAGGGTACGGAAGCCTGTCTAATTATAACCTTGATGAACTTGAGGAAAATGCAGGGGAGAGACTCTCAAATGACTCCGGGAAAAGAAACAAAGCAGATTTTGCTTTATGGAAACTAAAGAAAACCGGAGAGCCTTCATGGGATAGTCCTTGGGGTGATGGCCGTCCGGGTTGGCATATCGAGTGTTCTGCGATGTCTTTGAAGTATCTTGGAGATACAATTGATATACATTGCGGAGGACAGGATCTGATTTTCCCTCACCATGAAAATGAGATAGCTCAAAGTGAAGCTGTTACCGGAAAGCAGTTTGTAAGATACTGGATACATAATGGATTTATCAATATCAATAATCATAAAATGTCTAAATCCGCAGGCAATTTCTTTACGATAAGAGAAATTACTGAAAAGTATTCTTATGATGTAATAAGGTTCTTTATACTGTCAAGTCATTATAGAAGTCCTATCAATTTTAGCGACGAACTCCTTGAAGCTGCTCAAAGTGCTCTTGAAAGAGTTAGAAACTGTGTTGAAAGTATTGATTTCGAAATCGCGAATAATCCCAAACTGGTATCGGGGAATTATTCGATAGATGTTGATAAGGAGATCGCTCTTGAAAATTCAATAGATTTGACTCAGGAAAAGTTCATAGAGGCAATGGAAGATGATTTGAATACAGCAGACGCTATTTCAGAGATTTTCAACCTTGTGCGTGACATAAATATCTCTATCAAGAACAAAGGCGCTTCAGTGAAAACTCTTTCAGCAGCTAAATTTAAGATATTTGAGCTTTTTGCCGTACTTGGTGTAAATGTATATGTAAGCGAAATAGTACCGGATAGAATAATCAGCTTGTCTCAAGAAAGAACAGAGGCAAAGAAACTTAAGGATTTCAAGAAAGCTGATTATATAAGAGAAGAAATCCTTTCCCTTGGCTATCAGATCCAGGATACACCAAATGGCCCTAAGATAACTAAGGCATAGGAGCAGGATGTACGATAGATTAAGGAAAACGGATCCCAAATATCTGTCATCGAAAACACTGGCATATATTGGTGACAGTGTTTTTGAACTCTATTCACGATTAAGGGTCGTTAACGAGCATGACGATAAGATGTCAGGACTTCATAAGTACAATATAACTATTGTAAACGCAGGAGCACAAGCTTTGGGTGCAAGAAAAGTATTGGACAAATTAAGTGAAGAAGAACTGGCTGTATTCAAGCGAGGAAGGAATCTGAATTCCGGTACAATGGCCAAGAATGCTAATGCAGCTGATTATAGAGTTGCTACCGGGTTGGAAACTTTGGTCGGCTATTTATTCATGAACGGTAGTAATGAAAGACTTGAAGAAATTTTAAGTATGGTTTTGGACGAAATAACTTGCTCGTCATCTGATAAGGAGAAAAATGATACCTGATACATCAAATGATATAGTTGAAGGAAAGAATGCTGTCTCAGAGGTAATAAAATCAGGAAGACAGATAAATAAGTTATGGATAGCGATCCCGGATAGCGGAAGATATGATCCGTTTACGTACAAACTTATGAAAGACGCAAAGGACCTGGGTGCTGTTATTGTAGAGGCTGATCGAAGAACTCTGGACAGAATGAGTGTTACACATTCACATCAGGGTGTGATCGCAAGGGTCGCAGCGCATGATTATTCCACACTTGACGAAATTATGAGAAGAGCTGAGGAACGCAGTGAAGATCCTTTGATTATAGTTCTTGATGGTCTTAAGGATCCATATAACCTTGGTGGTATCCTCAGGGTAGCCGATGCCGCAGGTGTTCACGGAATAATTATTCCGAAACATAGATCGGTCGGACTGGATGCCGCTGTAGCTAAAACATCTGCCGGTGCTATTGAGTATATACCTGTTGTAAGAGTCACGAATCTTTCCAATACTATTGAAGAACTTAAGGAAAAGGGGTTTTGGATCTATGCAACACATCAGAATGCCGATAAATCTTATTGTGAAATAGATTATAAGGGAGCTGCTGCTATAGTTATAGGCAGTGAAGGTGAAGGGATATCAGATAAAATTATTAAGAATAGTGATTTTCTGCTTCGGATACCTATGAGAGGAAACGTCAATTCGCTTAATGCTGCTGTAGCAGCGGGAATAGTTGTTTTTGAGGCGATAAGGTCGAGGACATCGGGAATGTAAATATAATGAGTAATTACCTGGATTGTTTGAAACTCAATGATGATGTTTTGGCAGAGATGGCCCATAACGGTGATGATACCGCGATGGAAATACTGCTAATACGGTATAAGCCTATCGTCAGGTCTAAAGCAGCAAGAATGTATATCGCCGGTGCTGAGCGCGACGATGTCATTCAGGAAGGAATGATAGGTTTATTTAAGGCTGTCAGAGCTTTTGACCCGAGAAGAAAATCATTTTCCGCTCTTGCGCATGTATGTATAATGTCGCAAATCAAAGATGCTGTGAGAAAGGCATCAAGTTGTAAACAAACAGTACTTAATGAATCTCTCACTGATTTGTTCAGCAATGATTTAATAGAAGAAGATTCACCGGAAAAACTGTTTATAAGTCGTGAAGACCTTAAAGAAATCCGTAACTTTATGGAGAAAGAAATGACTAATTACGAAAGAGAAGCAATCATGATGATATCTAAAGGCTATTCATATGCAGC
>JAQVYV010000138.1 GCA_028708525.1 Eubacteriales bacterium | reverse complement strand
GCTTGGAATGGGAGAAGAGACACCTAAGACAGGGTCGAATCATTTTGGTGAGTGGAGTGAAGGTGTTACTGATGCCAAAGGAAACAAAGTTCCGATCGCTCACCCTAATTCAAGATACACAATGCGCCTGGACTACCTGGATAATATCGACAAGGAAGGCTTTGAAGCCAAGAACGGTGTTATTGTAGAAGGTGTGTTGTATGGCGGAAGAGACAGTGATACAACTGTTCCCGTTGAGGAATCACCTAACTGGAAAGACGGTATACTGCTGAAAGCTGCGACGCTTGAATCTGAAACGACCAGCGCTACTTTAGGTGCTGAAGGCGTTCGGGACGCTAGCCCTATGGCAAATATGGACTTTGTTTCTTATCCTCTCGGCGAATATACAATGAACAATATCAGATTTGGTGAGGGTGTTAAGAATACTCCTAAAATCTTCAGTAACAACTATTTCATGCGCGGGTCTGACGGTAAATTTATGACAAGCAAACTGGCTAAGAAGGTCTGGCTGCACTGGGCGGACGGAAGGATCCATAATGAGTTTGACGCATATGACACACCTACCGGGAAAATCCCGATGTATGAGGATCTTGCACCAATGTTTGCGAAATATCTTGGGGAGGATTTCTCTAAGGAAGATTATGAATATCTTTTCACTTTCCGCTGCACTAAATGGATAGAGAAACTAGAGAGAGCTAAGAAGTTCTATGCTGAGATGGATTCCGAAACACCGGCGGAGATATTTGAGTACTGGGACGCAGCGATAGCTAAGATTTCTGCTGCAAGAGAGAAGTACGGAGATCTTATTAAGCCCGGTCAGTTCAAAGGCTGATGATTTTATAACTGATCAGTAGAGAAAACCCGGTCTTCTATGGCCGGGTTTTTTTGTGCTATCATTAAACTACAAACTAACATGTTACCCGTTTTGATCAGGAAAGAATTATTTTGCTGTATGAAAAATACGGCAGATTGATGCACTACAGAGCCAGGCAGATAGTAGGTGATGAGTATCTGGCGCAGGATGCTGTTCAGGATGCTATGATCAGGTTGTGCAGGTACACGGACAAACTGGGTGAGATAAACAGTAAAGCTGCTAAAACTTACATAATGGCAGTACTTGAGTGTACAGTAAGAAATATTGTCGGAAGCCGGACTAAAGAAGGTCTAAGTATTAATGATGAATGCTTTGATGTAACAGACCCGAATGATCTTGAATACGAGATCACACATTTTATAGATATGAGAGCTGCATATGATAAAACTAAGTATCTTAGCGACAGTAACTGGCAAATGCTTCATCTAAGATATATCGATGAAATGAGTCTTAAGGAGATCGCTAGTCTGTATGAAATAAGTGTTGATGCGGTTTCTAAGAGGATCGGAAGAGCTAGAAATAAGCTAAAGGATATTATTGTGAATGATCTGAATGATTATCAATACGATGATTGATAATTATAGTTTGGTGGAAAAAACATGTAGATTTTAGAAAATTTTTTCATAAAGAGTCCAATTGATCATGTTTTAGTGGTTCTAGTTAGTAAAAGATCAATGGAGGATCATATGAAAGGAAGGGCGTGGGATTGTGCTACGGATGCTCTTTATTATTCAGTCTACAATGAATTCAGAAGTGGATATACCTACCCGATAGATGCAGGATCGCATTGGAGGACGCGTGTTCCTTCTACAGGGAGTTCAAGGGGATATGAAATTGAAAAAATGCCACAATATAATAGCAACGGAGTACCAAGTATGTGGCTGCATCTTCAGCGTCAACCAGGATACGATACACCGGATGCTCCGTGATCCGGAGATCCAAACGATTTGATCAATGGGAGGTATATGTCATGATCATGAAAACTAACAGGTCAATAAGGTTTATACTCACATCAGTTTTGGTTATAGCTTGTTTTATATCACTATCATCATTGAAGTCATATGAAGCCGATTCACTTGGATCTATATATGAAAGCAACGATATTTCACAAATCGTTGAAGAGTATCTGAATAAAATGCGAATGAGTTCATTTGATGAAACAGGATTTGGATTCACTATTCCGGAATTTGCCGGATATGACCCGGATGTATACAATTTCCAGAGCTTCAATGATCCGGGTTTCAGATACTGTGATGTAATTTCTCTTAATGTTGAAGAAGTTACATCGAAACAATACGATTTTATTATTCAGAGATTTGGTAAGGGAGCCTGGGTTAATGCTGAGTACAAGATAGAGAGGGTCAAATGTCCCGAGACAGACGGACATTTATATTTTTATAATACAGTATCTGAACACTATATAAGTGAAGAAGAGTATAATGAAATCAAATCCGGGTTTTATTCTGATCTTTCTGAAGGGAAAGGAATCGATCCGGTCGAAATCAGGAGTAAAGACCTTTATGATTATTTCATTGTGTATTTTACTTTTGATGGCAGATCTGAAACTGAATATGGTGAGAGTGCGTTCAGGATCGATATCAGTAATAAGAATGGCAGATTTGAGATTTGTCAGGGGTTGAAGTGGAATATACCGTTAATTGAGAATGGTGATGTCTGACAGGAGGGTATCATGACACGATCAAATGTTACCAGAATCGTTATTTTGATACTGACAGTTTCGGTGATAGTATTTTTTACAGGTTGTTCAGTTACTCCCGGAGTGTCGGATCCGATAAGCAGTTCATCATCAGGCGGTTCTTTATCAGACAGTTCATTGTCAGGCAGTGTCGGAAGTATCATGTATCAGTTGTTTGCTCAGCATGGTAAGTTCATGCTGAAGCCTGCTTCGAGCAATGATTACAATGTCGGTAAATTGAACGGCACCGATCTTTTTTATCAGCTCTCAGAAGACGGAGATGAATGGGAACCTGCGGATAGCAGTGTCACAAGGATGGGCTCTGTTACAGGACACAGTTTTTATGAAGATACAGATTCAACATATTATGTGTATAAAGTTCCTATAGGAGACTGGATCGGATACTGTAAAAGACCGGCGAATGAAGATCAGGATGAAATCGAACGCAGGATCCTGATCGAGGATAATTATGGCAGTGGGCTCGAGTTCGGACAGAAGACATTAGATCACACTGTGCTGCAGATATTTGACGATCTTTATTCGATCGGAAGCGACGATGTTCTAAAAATGGCTTCTTCAAGAGTTACTGGTCAGTATGATTACGCTGTTATAGACAAGACCGGTATAGGTGATTTTCTTGGATGGAGCTGGATAAAGGACCCGGTCTGTGATCCTTATAGTGACAGTGTATTCTATCTCACATCACGAGAAGGAGAATTTTATAATATCTGGAAGCTGGACCTTGGTGATGGAACAGAAAATAGACACAGCGATGATGATACTTTGAACTTAAAAGGTTTGGGAGACGGAAAGCTTATAGCATTTCTTGATCAGATCACAGTGAATGATCCTTTTGGTAAACTGATCTCGTTAACTGATCCCGGTATTTTTACGGTTCTTACAGATAAAAACTGGAACGGAACTAACGGATGGCTTTATCTGGATCAAGGCCTGAGCGGTCTGAGATTTATCAAAGGTGATGATGAATATGATGTAGATCTTACATATGAGTCATTCATGGTTTTTGCCGGAGAAAAACATATCTGGATCGTTGATTATGCCACAGCGAACGGTCCGCAGAATTACCACAGGATCGATACCGATAAGAAGATTATATCATCAGCTATCTCATCGTCTCGGATGCGGATCGAAGGATGGAATGATCTTCTGATATCACTTGCAGAACATGAGTCGCCTGCAGGATGACCGGAGTGCAGTGCAGGACCGGTGGTTACTTATGGTAAAGCCGCTTCGTCTGATATCTGGGCTCTGATGTCAGGTTTATCCCCAACTTCTGGAAAACATTATCGTCTACCTGAGACAGGATAACTGTTGAATGAGCTTCACATCCGCGCAAATATTGCAGTTGATCCATCGCGTATTTAGCAGTGGGATTAGTTGCGGCAGAAATAGACAAAGCCACTAATACTTCATCAGTATGCAGTCTGGGATTGGAATTGCCGAGATGGTTGATCTTGAGATCCTGGATCGGCTCGATTATCACAGGGGATATAAGATGGATATCATCGTTTATATTACCCAATGTCTTAATTGCATTTAGAAGCAGAGCCGCTGAAGAACCAAGTAAGGAAGTTGTCTTACCCGTAACTAACCTGCCGTCCGGGAGTTCAAGTGCTGATGCAGGCATACCGGTCGTTTCTTGTTTACTTAAGGCTGCTGCGACTACCTGTCTGTTATCGGTAGAGATAGAAAGCTGTTTCATTATGAGCTCAACTTTCATGACTTCTTCGTCGGTTGAAAACCCTTTGCGCTTAGCTACAAGTGTCTTATAATACCTGCGTATTATTTCCTGTTGAGCTGCAGCCTCTGTTGCATCGTTGTCTGTTATGCAAAATCCGGCCATATTGACACCCATATCTGTAGGTGACTTATACGGACACTCGCCATAGATCTCATCAAAAACCGCTTTCAATACGGGAAATATCTCAACATCGCGATTATAGTTCACAGTAGCTACATTATATGCTTCCAAATGAAACGGATCGATCATGTTGACGTCGTTCAAATCTGCTGTCGCAGCTTCATAGGCGAGGTTGACTGAGTGTTTCAAAGGAAGGT
>JAQVYV010000137.1 GCA_028708525.1 Eubacteriales bacterium | reverse complement strand
CGGTTACGGGATCATGTACAGATACGGGCTTTTCAGGCAGGAGATAGAGGACGGATTTCAGAAGGAATACCCTGATACTTGGCGGGAGAAGGGCTATCCCTGGATGGTAAGACGCGATGAGCTCAGTGTCAGGATCCATTATGACGATCTCGAAGTTATCGCTGTTCCTTACGATCTTCCGATAACAGGATTCGGAACGAAAAATGTGAACACTCTGAGGCTTTGGATGGCAAAGCCGGCGCAGGAGTTCGACTTCAATCTGTTCAATTCGCAGCGCTTTGATGACGCGGTAATTGGCCGCAACAGAGTCAACGATATATGGCGAGTACTCTATCCCAACGATACCTCATACGACGGTAAAGTCCTCAGAGTCAGACAGCAGTATTTCTTTGTCAGTGCTTCCCTACAGGACATAGTGAGAAAACATAAGGAAAACTTCGGCGATGATCTGAGCAATTTCGCGCAGTATCACTCGATACAGTTAAATGATACGCATCCGGTAGTAGCTATACCTGAACTGATGCGGATACTGACGGTCGAGAACGGAATGGAGTGGAGTAAAGCCTGGGAGATAACGAGGAAGACTTTCGCTTTCACCAACCACACTATACTTTCAGAAGCGATGGAGAAGTGGGACACGGGGATATTCAAGTATCTTTTTGCCGAAATATACACTATTATCGAGAAGATCAACATGCAGTTCAGGGTGGAACTTGCAGGCAGACATATGTTCCAGAACCAGATCGATATGATGGCACCGATTGGAGACGGAAAGGTCAGAATGGCCTGGCTTGCTATTTACGGATCGAGTTCAGTGAACGGGGTGGCGGCACTTCATACGAAACTCCTCATTGAAAAGGAACTCAAGGACTGGTATTTACTCTGGCCGGATAAATTCAGTAATAAGACGAATGGGGTGACTCCCAGAAGATGGCTCCGCAAAGCAAATCCGGAACTCTCGGCTTTGATAACTGAGCTTTTGGGAAGTGATGCGTGGATCAGGGATCTCTCTGAGCTTTCGAAGCTTGAGAATTTTGTTGCCCGCAGAGATGTTCTCGATAGATTTATTGCAATAAAGCTGGAGAAGAAAGAACAGCTTGCTGCTTATATCGCTGAGACTAACGGTATAAATATCGATACTGATTCGATTTTCGATATACAGATCAAGCGACTCCATGAATATAAGCGCCAGCTGATGAATGTATTGTCGATACTCGATCTGTATTATGACATAAAGGATGAACCGGAAAAGCCAAGGGTAAAGAGAACATTTATCTTTGGAGCAAAGGCAGCTCCGGGTTATTTCAGAGCTAAAGGGATAATCAAGCTTATAAATGAAACCGCAAAACTTGTAAACAGCGATCCTGTAGTTTCGAAATCCATCAAGGTAGTATTCGTGAATAACTACAACGTGTCGCTGGCTGAGAAGCTGTTTCCTGCCGCTGATGTCTCGGAACAGATCTCGACTGCCGGTTATGAGGCTTCCGGTACGGGAAACATGAAGTTTATGATGAACGGAACGGTAACACACGGGACATATGACGGAGCGAATGTTGAGATCGCAGAGGCAGCAGGTCATGAGAACATATTCATATTCGGAGCGCGCGTGGAGCATCTTCCGGATATAAGAGGGTATTTCAATCCGGTGTGGCAGTACGAGAACATACCGGGCTTAAATAGAGCACTCAACGCTTTGGTGGATGGAACGCTGAATGACGGCGGCACGGGAATGTTCAGAGATATATTCAACTCACTTCTCTATGGAACAAGCTGGGAGCCGGCGGATCCGTTCTATGTTCTGGGAGACTTTGATGATTACAGGAAGACCAGGCTTCTGGTCGATGAGGCATATCAGGATAAATACGGATTTGCTGCAAAATGCTGGATGAATATCTGTACTTCGGGAATTTTCAGTTCTGACAGAACCGTCAGAGATTATGCTGATGGAATATGGAAGATCGCGGCTAAGAAGCTCTGAGGATGTCCAAAGCATGTGAAAATGTGAGTGCTTTTCTTCCGTTTTCCAAGTAAAACCTATATGTGTTTTCTGATCCGACAAGATCGAAGAAAACTCCGTAGTCGGAACTTATTCCCCATATTCCCGATATGGGGAATATCAAAGGTTCTGCTTCTGAGTTATCAGGGGTGAATTCGAACTGCTTATGATACAGTTTTATGATGCCTTTAGTTTCAGGTGTGAAGGCGGCCTCCTTCACTGATATGTGCATTTCAGCATGATCCTCTACCAGGAAGTCATCCGACATCACAATAGGCTTCAGTCGGTCAAACTGCCACTCGTTCCATTTGTCCGGTGAATCGAAAACAACGCATTTGTCATCGAATGGCTTCAGAAAGCCGTAATCATCCATGATCGCTTTGTTGCCGCATGCTGTGCAGAAAAGTTCATGTTCATTTGTATCCATGCTCCACATCCTGTCGCATCGCGGACACCGGTACAGGATGTTATGAAGACCTTTGGCAGGAGCTTTAGATCTGAAAACCACCGGGTGACTTCTCTGGTATTCATAATCATTGAAGGATAGTGCTTCGGAAATGACCGAATTTACTTCTTCCTGAGACATTCCCGGTATATCGTCGGCATTAAGGACCGGTCTGACATCTATCATGATCCTTCCCCGGCGCATCCCGCTTTGGGACCATCTCGGCCAGGTCAGATACGCTCCGTTGAGGTTGGCGGCAACGACATGAGCCCCCATTTTCTTGATAAATCTTGCGAAAGTTGCTTCGACCGGCATTTGCTTGCCATCTGTAGATCTGGTTCCTTCAGGGAATATACCTAGTACACCTCCTCGTCGTATAACGCGGAGCATTGCTTTCATCGCGGTCGGATCAGCTCTGAACTGTACTTTGGGTATCGCTCCGACCCGTTTCAGAAGCCATCTGAAGATAGGGTTTCTGAAGTAGTTGTCCGCAGCCAGATAATTCGCTCGTAATCGTGATAGTATACCGCCTACAAGAAAGGGATCCAGATATGAGGGATGATTGGATATGATGATGATCGGCCCTTTAAGATCATAAACCGCAGGATCGACATTCCAGGATGCTCTGACATACGCTCCGGCCAGGAACCTGATAATCAGGCTTATGAGTGAGTAGAGTATATATGAAGGCTTTCCGCCGTATTCGATTCTTTTCTTAGGCTTTCCGCCTTGTGACGCTTTCATGTTGAACTCCGATCATTTATAAGCGGGATTATAACATTAATGTATATATGAATGTAAGTGGTTACATCGATTTGTGAACTGTTATATGAAAGGTATGTTACAGAAGAGGTGAAAAATACCTTATAAAAGAAAATTGTGATATAATTTTTCTGTACGTGCTTTTAACATACGGAGGAACTCTGAATGACGAAGATAACAAGGATCTCAACAACTCTTACTGCAAGATATACACCTGTCGGAGGATCGACAGACGCTTACTGGCTGGACAGCAGAGTGCCGGGAGCCAGAGAGACGAGAGCTGCGGATATAACACTTGACCGCGAAGACAGAGGGTTTTTCTTTTCTGTTTTCGCCGCACCTACTGTTTCAAAGGATTCGGCATACGACCTGGAAGCGGTCAAACCTGCGCTTGATAAAATGCATATGGATGTGAAACATTCACAGAAGAATATAGATAATCTGATAGTTGATTTTGCCGAGTGCAGTTCGAATGTAGTGGGAAATAAAACGATAAACCTTGAAGGTGTAAGACATCCATTCTTTGCCGGGGTACTGGTTAAAGAAGGTGAAATTGCTGCTATCACTTCGGGCAGAGGTTGTGCGTATCTTTACAGAAATGATACTCTGTTTCCTCTTACCAGAGATGATCTTGGATTCGAAGCTGTAGACCATCACGGAAAGGAAGTACCGAATCTTGAAATATATAGTGCAGGGTCTGTAGGAAATGTAAGATACTCCAATATTGCGAACCTGCAGGTCGACGACTGCTTCATTCTCTGTAACAGAGAGCTTATGGCTGCTATTGGACAGAAGGAGATGCTGAGGATCCTCGATGAGGCTTATGATCAGGCTGATGCTGCAGGAATGGCTATTACAGCTGCTGCTTCCAAACTGCCGAATGTTTCACTGCAGTGTATGATCGGATTTGTGGAAAGCGTGATCGAAGCCGGCGGCAAGCAGGCTTCACGGGCAAGAACTGCTGTTCCTGTTCATAAATTTGCAGGTAGACCGGCTCAGGCTGAAACAGAATATCAAGAGGAGAAAGTGAGATCTGAGAGCTCTCGTTCTGATGAGATAATGGTCGCAGACAGTGACGATTACGATGATGATGAGTATTATGATGATGAATATGAGGATACGACACTCGCTAAGAAAGTAGCTCTGACTGCAGTAATACTGGTTGTCACCGCAGCATGTGCTTTCGCGATCTGGTGGACTGTGTTCAGGGATAAACCCGGAGAGCCGAATAATTCATCGGCATCTGGGTCTGTGACTGAGTCTGTTGCAAGTGTTTCTGAAATTTCTGAAGAAATAAGTGCCTCTGAGACTTCTGTTGTCTCGGAGATCGCATCATCGCAGTCTTCTGTTTCTGCTGCACCGACAGCTTCTCCCACATCGAAGCCCTCCGGGAGTATTCTGGCTTCACATACTATCCAACCGGGTGAGCTTCTGAGCAACATCGCT
>JAQVYV010000136.1 GCA_028708525.1 Eubacteriales bacterium | reverse complement strand
TCTCTTTTGAACAAGCGGCCAATGCTGAATACCCCATTTTCAATGGTACCTGAAAATGTCAAATAATAGCTTTGTTTTTGGTGCTTATGTTTTCATTTTTTCGGGACATTTTCATTTTGGGTTGACAACGCTATTTTCATTGTCAAAAAGCCAACATACATCTATAATCCCCCCAGGCTTCGGCCCCGGCCCCGATCACCTCACCAACACCAGGTCTCCGAAAACATCCGCAGTCTGCCAGGCGATATTTTTATTACTCCCCGCGATCGGTACGCTTCCAATAAAATGTTCTCTGATCCCGCTGCCGTCAGCATCACAATAAGCCAGAGCAAAACCCATGACCTTGCCCGAAGCAAGCAAGACCGGCTTATCAGAAGCCAGATCAGAATAAGACTCGGGGAAAATCTTCACCCCCAGCTCCCAGATATATCTCTGAGAAGCACTGTCATATTTGACTGCAGACACGACATGATCATTATAAAGCCGGGCAACACCTGACCTGTTCATATCAACAACATCCCCGAACATCGAAACATGATACGCAAAAGCATTATAGCTACGTTCATGGTCGCCGCCGGAACCATCCTCATCGATGAAAAACTCCAGGCAGTCGTCATTATAGTAATTGTTCAGAGGATCCGCATATTTATCAACAAACTTATCATCCGCGATCTCAGCCAGGATATAAACCATATCCTCAGACCAAAGCATCTTGTATCTCCCGCTGAAATCAGCAGCGGAAGGCTGAGATCCAAGCCAAAGCTGATCTATAGGAGCCCAGTAAGCCTTGCTCCAAATCCCGTCATTCGAGACACCATTTATCACAGGAGCCACAGCAGCATATGAAGCCCTGTAACTGCCATCATCCCCGTACAACATGCCTGATTCTTTAACAGCGTTCACCTTAAGTTCAGAGCTGTTGAAAAACTTATCAGTAGAAACGACCTTGATCTCATAGGAGCCTTTTGCCAGACCACTGACATCGAATGCCGCACTAAGCGATCCCGATGTATTCTTCCACACAAGCTTTCCGTTCGCCAGGATCTCAACCTTCACGCTGTCAGAATTCGTCTCATACGACACAGCCAGTTCCTGCCCATTGAACTCCGCCTTAAGATTTCTCAACGCAGGAGGAACCATATCAGTTATCGTACGTCCCTTAACAGAACGATTCAGTACGACCCCGGCAAAATCCGTCCTCACCTGCGCAACACTCCGATTACCTGCGATCGTGATCCGTCTCGCGTCACCGATCCCGACACCGCTGTCATTCAGATACTTCAGATACATCACCGACGAAGGATCCCAGTTCATTACATTTGCGCTCACCGTATCTACTGCCACAGCATCCCTCCCGGCCAGCACAAGGCGAAGATTCTTCTGACTATCCTCGATCCCGCCTATACTCCCCGCCACCTCATAACAAGGCGTAGGACCATTCTCAAGCCCCTGAAGTCCGTCCACGACTGAGAAATCCGCCGGCCTGCACGCATAGTAGTCAGCGATCCATCTGTGAAGATTCAGCGTACCGTGGTCCACCATGCTATTACGCGACATATTACCTTTATTGTAAGCGGCCTCATCATTCGCATAAACATTCGCAGGAGTAGCGCCGATACCGATATTCTTCACACCGCCCGTAACGACAGCATCCCAATGATTCTTAAGTGTAGGCAGCGTTATAAGGCAGTCAGCTTCATACATCAGCCGGTTCCAGTAGTATTCATCAATGTACTGCGGATCAGAAAGAGTGACTTTTGCCAGAAGATCAGACGAATACTCGCGCCAGCCGCCGCTGACCGACTCGATCGCAAGGAAATCATCGACCTCGGGGATAAACTCCTTAGTGTATTTCATTTTGACGAAAGCCTCCGCTGTGGGCTCCGAGCTTCCTTCCATGACATATATCTTTCCTGACGACGTGTTATGCTCCCTCACAAGCTTAGCCACTGCCCTGACAAATCTGTAGTCAGTCGTATTGCCGTTGACCTCCGGCTTTGTCGGTTCACCCTGCCATTTCGGCAGAGTATAATCCCTCGTAGTAACCAGGTTCGGTTTCAAAACGACTGTGTCCCCTTCTGTTATCAGCCCGTTGAATCCTCCCGCCGCATTGACCGCATCCCTCACAAGCTTATCTATATCCGCCTGAGTAAGATCCTCCGCCTTGCTTCGATTTGTACTCTGAACTATCGAGACCAATGCGTCATCAAATGTCCGCCCGTTATATTTTTCCGGTCCGTCAAAAGGCGTCTGAGTGACCGTCGGTCCCGGGAATTCACTCCCGGCAGCTGACGAACTCCCACCGCTCGCGGAACTTCCCACGCCTGCAGCCTGTGACGTCTGCCCCCCTTGCGACCCTGCTGAACCTTGCGAAACTGAAGACCCTTGTGAACCGGCTGGCAAGGAAGACTCCTGAGTGCCCGAAGATTCTTGCTCACCCCCTGAGACCCCGGAGTTTTCAGCCCCTTGGCTCGATATTATCCCTTCCGACAGCCCGCCCGTGTCAACGGTCGGATTATTGCATGCCGCCAGAACTACACAAAAGCAGAGTATCCCTGCCAGCACTATTGTACTTGTCCTGATTTTACTCATCATCCACCTCATATCACATCAAAACTAATCCGAATATAGTTGTAAAAACTATCAAAGCGATCGTATACCCCACAAGAAACAAAGGTTTCATAAAACTCGCAAGCGCCATGAGCGGCGATAGCCTCGTCCCTTGCCCCACTGTCATAAATGCAAGTGCAGTCCCCTCAGTCATACCCTGCGCCATCATCAGTCTGATAACAGGGATCGCACCACCCCCGCAAGCGTAAAGAGGTATCCCTGCTAAAGCCGCAACAAGTATCGTTGCTACTTCGTTCTGTTCGAAAACCATCAACATATAATGCCCCGGTATGAATGATTCGATAATCGATCCTAAAACTGCACCGATCAGCACATATTTCCCGACAAAAACAACCTGTTTCGCAGTTTTCCTGAAATACTCAGAAGCGACCCAATCCTTTTTCTTTGCCGGGATCTGTTCAGCCTCCGTGCCGTCCGACACAAGATGCTTCACCCTGATCGCCGATCTGTCAGGTATCCACAGCATAACAGTCCCTATGAGGAGCGGAAAAGTAAAAGCTATCAGCAGACTCATCAAGGCAAACCTCAGCCCTATCCCTCCTGCTATCATGATGAATAATTGCGGATTCATAAGTGAAGAAGCAGCAAGAAATGCCATCAGAGGTCCTACCGGTGCCTTAGCTTTGTATAGCGAGATCACTACCGGTATCGTACCGAAGGTACATAGCGGTGAAATTATCCCGAGCATAACAGCCGATACTATCGAAACGACCGGAGCTCCGCTGATCTTTCTCATAATAAGGGACGTCCAGGACGTGTATTTCAGCATTTCTCCTATCAGGGCTCCCAATATCACATAGGGAATCAGCCATGCAAAACTCAGCAAGGCATCTTTTAGCGCCAGAAGAGTAGCTTTCACTATCCATTCAAACATACTATAACTATACAGATATTCCCCGAATTTCGCTTGCTTTATATTAACATTTGTTGCTGTATCTTAACATTGCGCAAATGCAGCCGAACAAATCCACAGCATTTATCGTATAATACTTACATACCGAACAAAACACATAGTTTCGCGTCAGCAGGAGGTGTCTAAAATGACATTAAAGATCACACTAAATTCCAACAGACTCAGAATCCTCATAATATTAACAGTATCACTAATGATGCTGCTAACGCTCATAAGCTGCTCGGCAGTCAACAGCGGTCTGCAGAAAGACGAAAACACAACTATCAAAGAAAGCAGAAACGCAACCGGATATAACAATTATGAAGAGGCAGCGGAGCAGGATTCATCCAAAACAGAAACAACGAACGCTTCACTAACAACTCGCAAAATGATCTTCACAGCTGCCATGGATATCGAAACCCTTGATTACGAAAAGAGTATAACGGATTTCGAAGCTCTTGTAGAAGAATATGAAGGATTTATCCAGGATTCAAGGATCGAGTCGAGTACCGGTATCAACACACGCAAATCTCTGAGGACCGCAGTTTATAGAGTCAGGATCCCATCAACTAAACTCAGTACGTTCCGCAAAGCGGCAGGTGATATAGGAACGATCACACTGAACGACTTAAGCGGCGACGATGTCACAGACTCTTATTACGACACACAAGCACGTCTCGAAGCATTACAGGTCCAGGAAGAAAGACTGCTTGCGCTGCTAGAGAAAGCAGAAGAGTTAAAAGACATCATAGATCTGGAAGACCGCTTATCTCAGCTCAGATATGAGATCGAAACGCTGACCGGCAGTCTTAACAAATGGGACGCTCTGGTAGAGATGAGCACCGTGAATGTAGAAATAACAGAAGTAGCATCACTTACCGAACCCGATCCCGAGACTTTCGGACAACAGATATCCAAAATGTTCACCGACTCTGTCAACGCATTGACCGAAACACTAAAACAGCTGGTCATAGCTTTGGTCGCAATATTACCGTTCCTGGTTGTTTTTGGCACAATAGCAGCAGCTGTGATCATACCTGTCGTAAGAAGCAGCAAAAAGAAGCGAAGACAACGTAAAGCTGAGATGGAAGCTTTAAGATCCGCACTCACCGGAAAGCAGGATTGAATCAATACATGCTGTTGTTT
>JAQVYV010000135.1 GCA_028708525.1 Eubacteriales bacterium | reverse complement strand
TGACGGCACGTCTAGACAGATGATTGCCAAATACAGAACCCGGCTTACAGGTTTACTCAGGGATCATTTATTTTCACGGAGGTAATATGACAGCACAATCTTATTTATCAAGAGGAGTATCGCCTACTAAGGAGGACGTCAAGAAGGCAGTGGTTAATCAGTCAAAGGGTATTTTCCCCGGATCGTTCTGTAAAATAATACCGGATATTGCAGGTGATCCTGATTTTTGCATTGCCGTACATGCTGACGGAGCAGGGACCAAATCTTCAGCGGCGTACATAATGTACAGAGAAACGAACGACACATCCTGGTTTCGCGGAATCGCCCAGGACTCGCTCGTCATGAACACCGATGATCTTGCTGCCATAGGTGCCTTAAATGATTTTTATCTTTCAAATACTATAGGCAGAAATGCTCACAGAGTTGATGGCAGATGCATCGCGGAAATAATATCGGGTTATGATGCGGCAATAGACATATTGGGCAGGTTCGGAGTTAAAGTCACTATGACCGGCGGTGAAACGGCCGATGTCGGTGATCTTGTCAGAACAGTTATTGCAGACTCAACAGCGGTGGTAAGAATGAAGAGGTCAGATGTTATCAACGCCGCAAATATTCGCTCCGGTGATGTGATAATAGGTCTTGCGTCTTTCGGCAGATCAATGTATGAACACAAGGAAAATTCCGGCATAGGCTCAAACGGGCTAACTGCAGCAAGACACGCGCTGCTTTCGAGAGAATACCTTGACAGATACCCTGAATCCGTGTCTGAAACTATATCTGAAGATAAGATATATTGCGGCAGATATACCTTAGACAAGAGAATTGATGGTAGTTCGCTTTCTGCCGGTGAAGCGTTACTGTCGCCGACAAGAACTTATCTGCCTGTACTTAACAAAGTATTTGAATCTTTGGGAAGATATCATATCAGTGGTATGATCCACTGCACCGGCGGTGGTCAGGTCAAATGTAAAGATTTCGGGATGGGGCTTACATATGTCAAAGATAATCTTTTCGATAGACCCGCGATATTTGAAGCAATAGCAGATTCAGGAGAGATACCTGAAATTGAGATGTATCAAATTTTTAACATGGGCCATCGGATGGAAATATACTGCAGGGAGTCTGTTAAAGATGAAATAATCAAAATATCCGGATCCCTTGGAGTAGATGCCAGACAGATAGGGTATGTTGAATCAGGGAAGAATCTCGATAACAAGGTTGTGATACGCGACCGCGGTAATGAATTTATTTATTGATCCGGATTCAATTCGTTGTTCAGTTTTCTTATATAAATGATATGATTATATTATGATGTCATAACCTTTGAAAATGTGGGAGGTAAATATGAAACTGGATAGACACAGCAGCATTCCGTTATATTTTCAGTTAAAAGAGTACATACTGAAGAAAATCGAGACCGGTGAATATTCGGGAGGAAGCAAGATACCTTCTGAACTGGATTTTTGCAATGATCTTGATCTTTCGCGACCAACTGTCAGACAAGCTGTAGCAGAATTGGTTTCCGAAGGTAAACTGCAGATAATCAAAGGTAAAGGTACTTTTGTTTCAGCTCTTGAATCGTTAAAGGAGATTATAGATTTTAGTGCAACTACGTTTTCTTTTTTCAGTGCGAAAGAAGTAAACAAATCTGAGTTATCCGATCTTGGTTTGATCAGAGAAATCTCTGCTTCATTGAGTGAAGATTTCGCTGATAGCTCGATACTCAGAGATGGAGTGATATTCGTAAGAAGAATACTGAACGAGAACGGAATACCATATGCTTATGTAGAATCTTTGATACCTGCAGTTTTGTATCCATCACTTATAACTGATATAAAAGCAGGTAAATCGATAATTGATATCACTGCAAATAAATACGCTTACTTGCCTGTTAAAGGTAAATGCGGTATCAGTGTCGTTCCGGCAGACACTTCAGTATCCAGAGCCCTGGATGTAGCCAGAGGAACCCCTGTCATTTCAACTGATGCAAAGCTTGTTTCAAGAAGCGGAGCGGTTTGTGAAATAGTCAATGCGTTTCTGAGAAGTGATGTTTGCAGGCTGTCCATATGATCCGGAGGCGTCTCAGATGATTTTTCTTGACAACGCGTCTACCACTTCATTGTGCGATAAAGCCCGTGACGCTTTGATATATCATTTGGATCATACGAATGGAAATCCTTCGTCTTTGCACAACTATGGTAACGAAGCTAAACGGGTCATCGAAGACTCAAGAATGAAAATAGCAGGGTTACTGGATTGTTCTGCCAAAGAGATTTATTTTACTTCCGGGGCAACAGAATCAATAAATACTGTACTTAAGAATTTCTGGCACGCATATCCTAAAGCTGCGCGCAGGATATTAACATCTACGGCAGAACATAGCGCTACAACAGAGACATGCAAATTTCTTAAAAGCAACGGCATAGAAGTCATAAATATTTCTCCATCTGAAAATGGAAGGTACTCTGACGAGAAATTAAGGGAAGCCCTCGGATCAAAGCCCGGTCTTGTTTCTCTAATGCATGTCAACAATGAAACAGGAGCTATCACAGAGCCGCGAAAGATTTCTGAAATGATCAAATCTATATGCCCGAGAGCGAAGCTGCATATAGACGCTGCTCAGTCTTTTGGTAAATTCGGATTATCGCCATATAAGGATGGCATCGACTATTTATCCGCCTCCGCCCATAAACTGCATGGGCCTAAGGGTGTGGGGTTATTGTTTGCACGCCGAAATGCTCTGCTTATACCTCTGCTGCATGGCGGTGGACAGGAAAGCAAACTACGCAGCGGAACAGAGAATACAGCAGGTATTGCTGCCTTTGCTGAGGCTTCAGATGAAGCTTGGAATTGGATGATCAATGGTGACTTATCGCACATCAAGATCCTTAGAACAGCTTTTTTAAAGGAACTTTCAGCGTCTCACAGCAATTATTTAGTCAATTCTCCTGATGACGGAAGTGATTATATACTTAACATTTCTTTCATCGGGATCAGGCCGGAAGTGCTGCTTCGTTGTCTTGATTCTGAAGGGATATATGTATCCACCTCCTCAGCATGTTCATCCAGAAACCGAAAACCAAGCAGAGTTCTAAAAGCTATGGGGTTCGATGATGAACGTGCAAGTTCTGCGATCAGAATAAGTTTTTCGAGGTATAATACTATAGATGAAGTAACCATTGCAGCTAAGGCTTTTGTTAAAGCTGTTTCGTTTTTATGAATATGAAAGGGATTCTAAATGAGTGATATGAGTAGCAGATATGAGTCTGTTATTTTAGCAAGGATTGGAGAGATCGCACTTAAGGGACTGAACAGATCTAAATTCGAGTCAAAACTGATAGGCAACATTAAACGCAGGGTTTCTGCATGGGGAAATTTCAAAGTCGAACAGAAACAATCAAGGATATGGATCATCCCCCGGAATGACGAATGCGATCTGAACAATGCTCTAGAAGAAGTCGTTCACGTATTCGGCCTTGTATCGGCAAGCATTGCGTGGAAAACAGATAAGTCCATGAGTTCTATACGTGATGCGTCTATAAAATATGTTGATGAGCTTCTGCATGAAAATCCGGGACATGTTAAGTTCAAAGTCGAAGCAAGAAGGGCTGATAAGAGTTTTGAACTTACTTCGCCTGAGATCTGTGAAGATATCGGTGCGTTGATACTTACAAGTTTTGATAAGCTTGCAGTAGATGTCAGAGATCCGGACTTTGTTTTAATGGTTGAAGTAAGAGACGGAAGTTATATTTATTCCGGCAGAAAACAGGGATTAAGAGGTTTACCGGTCGGGACTGCGGGCAAAGGAATGCTGTTGCTTTCCGGAGGCATAGACAGCCCTGTTGCCGGCTATATGATGGCTTCCAGAGGCATGGAGCTTGAAGCTGTGTATTTCCATTCTTTTCCGTATACAAGTGATAATGCCAGACAGAAAGTCATCGATCTTGCAGGCATAGTAAGGAAGTATTCAGGCAGGATAAGACTGCACATAGTCGATTTCACAGCAATACAACTTGAACTTAAAGATAACTGTCCGGCCGATATGCTGGTGATCATCATGCGCAGAATGATGATGCGTATTGCTTCTGAGATCGCAGTGCAAGCAGGTGCGTTAGCCCTAATAACAGGCGAGAGCCTCGGGCAGGTAGCAAGTCAGACTGCTCAGGCTATCATTTGCACAGACGATACTGCTAAACTTCCTGTTTACAGACCATTGATAGGTATGGATAAAGAAGATACTATAAAGACAGCCAGGAAAATCGGGTCGTATGAGACGTCTATACTGCCGTTTGAAGATTGCTGTACGGTTTTTGTCGCAAAACACCCTAAACTCGAACCTGATATATCTATGTGTTTAAAAGCAGAGTCTTCAATTGATGTTGAGTCTTTAATATCGTATGGAGTCGACCATACCGAGATCATCGATATATGAGGTAGTTGATGAAAACAGGTAAACTTACAGATCAGAAATTAAATGAACTTGTTCTGACGAGATTGCCGCTTTGTTCTGCAAAAGTTACAGAAGGTCCCGGTACCGGAATGGATTGCGGTATAATACATACCGGTGGAGACATGCTTGCGGTTTCATCTGATCCTGTTACCGGCGCAGGAAAGAATATAGGACGTATCGCTATTAATGTTTCGTGTAATGACATAGCTAGCAGCGGGATCAAGCCGACAGCAGTAAACA
>JAQVYV010000134.1 GCA_028708525.1 Eubacteriales bacterium | reverse complement strand
ATGTTGATCGCATTTCACTCGCAAGTACATTGGGATTATACTGATGTAGATTGAGTTTGTCAATATCAAAATATTTCGTATATAGTAATGAATATTGGTGCAAAACAAGCACTGCACTTATCTTGATGAGTTCTTTGTGTAATGTTATTATGTTTTTTAACAAATGTGATGCTTATAATGGGAGGTTATTATGGAAATTCTATACGGAAATGCGATTTTCGGACAATCAGGCGGTCCTACATCTGTTATCAATGCCAGTGCTGCAGGTGTTTTTATCGAAGCACTCGCTCATAGTGATGTTATAGGTAAAGTTTACGGTGCTGCTCACGGGATCAAGGGCATACTTGCAGAAGAGATTTATGATATAGGGCAGGAAGATCCATGCGAACTCGAATTATTGAAAACTACTCCATCTTCTGCGCTTGGTTCCTGCAGGTATAAACTCAAAGATGCCACAGTAGATGAAACTGATTATTTAAGACTTCTGGAAGTATTTCGTAAATACAACATCCGTTATTTTTTCTATAACGGTGGAAATGACTCAATGGATACCTGCAATAAAATATCTAAATACATGCAGAAAGCTGACTGGGAATGTCGGGTCATGGGTGTCCCTAAAACGATCGACAATGATCTTTTCGGCACAGATCACTGTCCGGGCTTCGCTTCGTCTGCAAAGTATATAGCAACTTCTACAATGGAAGTATATCTTGATTCTAAGGTTTATGATTTTGGCATGGTAACCGTTATAGAACTAATGGGCAGAAATGCCGGATGGCTTACCGCAGCTACTGCAATATCCGCTTCTAAAGGGCTGGGTCCTGATCTGATTTATCTGCCTGAGATCCCATTTGATTTGGATCAAATGATGTCAGATGTAAGAAAGATATATGAACGAGATAATAAATGTCTTATAGCTGTTTCTGAAGGTGTTAAGTCAACTGACGGCAGATATATCCCGGAACTAGTCGGCACTGTAGCTCGTGATGCTTTCGGCCATGCACAGCTTGGTGGTACAGCTTCGATACTTTCAAGTTATATCGGCGAAAGACTCGGATGTAAGGTCAGAGGGATCGAATTTTCATTGCTTCAGAGGTGCGCAGCACACCTGGCTTCCAAGACAGACGTCGATGAATCTTATCTTGCCGGTCAAACTGCAGTAAAATCAGCTTTAGATGGCATGACAGACTATATGGTTGGCTTTGAAAGGAAATCCACAGATCCGTATGTATGTGAAATCAAACTGATTCCGTTAGATCAGGTTGCAAACACTGAAAAGAAAATACCTCTCGACTGGATCAACAGCGAAGGAAATGGTTTGCTTCCGGCATTTCTGGATTATGTAATGCCGTTGATCGCAGGTGAATCCTCGCCGCCAATGATAGATGGTGTTCCAAGATTTTCATCTCTAAAGAAAGTAAAGGCTGTTATCTGATCATTTCTTTCTCAGCCTTCTCTTAAGCACCTCAGGTCTTGCAACAGAGAAACCAAAGAACCCAATAGGGCCGGATAAGGCGTAGTACTCACCATGTGAGTATGCTGCCAATCCGGCTTTATTCATCATCAGTTTCCCTTTACTGTCTATTAGCTCCGAATCAGCCTTAACTGATACGATCTCTGCAATGAACATATCATGGGACCCCAGTTCGATTTGTTGTTTTACTTTGCACAACAAAGAAACCGGTGATTCTAAAATAGCCGGAGCATATTTTAATTCAGCACAATAATACGGAGTCAGCTTGCATTCAGTAAATTTATCTGTTTCCCTGCCTGACTTAACTCCACAGAAGTCACAAGCTTTCAGTAGTTTCCGGTCAACAAGATTAACGACAAATTCACCGGACTCAGTGATCAATTGATGAGAAAACCGGGATTTTCTTACTGATACAGAAATCATAGGCGGTTCAGAATTTACTGTTCCGGTCCATGCTAAAGTTATAATATTGCCCCTTGAGTTCTCTTTACCGGTTCCTCTGCAGCTAAGCATTATGACCGGTACCGGATTCAACATTGCTGAAGGACCAAGTTCAGTTTTCTTAATGTTATTCTTATTGATCATTTTACCTCCGAGATTTAAAAATATTTGACATTTCATGAGTGAGCAAATAATCCTTTATGTCAATACCACCGGCAAATCCTCGCAGCTTACCATCTTTCCCAATAACCCTATGACACGGGATTATCAGCATAACAGGATTTCTTGAAAGAGCGGAGCCTACTGCACGAGATAGAATTGAAAAACTTTCCTTGCTTTTATCCTGTGATACAGCACGGGCAATTTGCTCATACGATGCGGTCTCACCATATCTTATCTTCATAGTTTCATTCCAAACAGATTTCTGGAATTCCGTGGCAGAACCTATTTCCACATGTAAATCAAAATTCGTTCTTGTGCCGGCAATGTATTCACATATTTGATCCAGGGCTCTTCTGGTTCCGGAATTACATTCACTGAAAATATAAATCTTTTCTTTCATTATTATTTCTTTAATTTCATCCGGTAAAATCTTAGAATATGGTTCTTTACTTAACACTCCCGCGACGTCATGGTTTCTAATGATATCAAGTGAAAACACAGCATATCTTGTAGCTCTCAGAACCAGTATCTCGTCGTTAAACTTAATGAGTGCAATACTTGATTTAAGGAAATCTTGTTCTGATATTGACAAAATATTCGCAGGACTGTATGAATCCCCTTGTCTGAAATATCTCTCTAGTCTTCCTTCGAAAGTGAATCCGTTACTATACAGCATCTCCGCAAGGATCCCTGAAGCGTCCGGAGTTAGGAAAACCGCTCTTTTCGATTTTAAAATATAGAAAACCTCATACAGAACAAATGAAATAGCTCTGTCGATCATTTCTGAGTCGTCTTTATCAGCAAAGCCATTCCCTTCGAATAGTATCATAAGTTGATCATTATCAAAGGTGACCGGTGAAATCGATATAAGAATATACTTATCATTGTTTTTAACTAAAAAGAATTTCAAATTTGCATCAAAAGATTTCCTGTGATCAAGTGTTTTCCTGAACATGTCTATTTCCACGGGTTCGAAAATGTCAGCTAACACAGGTTTTCGGCGTAATTTGGGATAAGATATGACCATGTACTCCATATCATCCTCCGGTAATCGAATATCCAGTTACCTCATCAATTGCAGAAATGTGCTCTTCAAAAGGTTCTTTATTAAAGATAATATCATAGAAATGTTCTTCATATAACATGTCAAAAATATTTTCTATATCTGCAGGTGCACTTAGATCAAGAATACGTGCTCCTGATAGCATGTCTCTGATAATAATCAGATCCTCCCCGCACTCCTGAACAGCAACAAGCTCCTCCCAAACCAACTGATCGTTCAACGGAGGAATGTATCCTGTTTTAACATCATATCTTGAGCGAAACAAGAGCGCATCTCTGTCCATAGTCAGATACACGGCCAATTCTTTAGCTTCGCGAAGGATATTACTATCAGGATCCACACATACCGGATAAACATGCATAGGAATGCTAACACGGTCAACGACCGGAATAGGAAGTAATCTAAAATCAAAACTATCGTTCCACTCTGTAAAATCACCTGAATCATCCAGCCAAAAAGCAATTTTCCCTGATTTACGCGGATCATCTGTAGAATATTTCGAAAACACTTCTTCAGGACTTAGTGGATCTAAAACTCCCCCTGTATCAACAAGCTCGATCAACGAAACTATAGTATCATTAAAAGCGGAATTCCTGAAATCAAACTTACCCCTATTCCATAAATAGCTTCCCGGAAAAGGGTCAACTGCGCTTGGCAGAAAAGCAACCATGTTTCTTATTCCGTAAAATCCGGCAACCCCTGTTTCGGGATCAGTTATTTCCTCGGTAATTGCTTTTAAAGTCTGAAGGGTTATCGGTGAAGTTATTACAGCTGTATCAGAGAGCTCAGAAGAAAGTAAGCCCATATTAGCATAGAGAAGCATTAGCGAAGAATAAAGCGGCAGGGATGATATTTCACCGGAAAAACCATTTGATGCATACATTTCCGGAAAAACATTACTTACTTTCAAATAATCATTCAAATAATCCCCGGAAAGGTCAGCAAAGTCAAACTGTGAATGTTCTACTGAAGAATAACTGTTAGCAAGAAAAATATCCGGAAGATTACCGGCACTTTTCATCCCGTAGATTTGCTCTGTACTGAATCCGCGATCAGTCACAGCAACAAGTTCAGTTGTAATGCCGATATTATAATTTTCAAGGATCCCCAGAGAAACAGACAAACCATTCAGCGAAGAATGTGTCTTTCTGAAAAGACCTCCTGTCTCTCCTACATACATATAAACAAGATACTTCAGACATTCTTCAGGGAATGGAAGAGCGATCCTAATTATCCCGGAGTTTATCACCCTTTCCTTCTCACCTGTATCATCAACTGACATTGCTGATGAGATAGTGTAAGAAATATCGGGAAAATCATTATTTCGCCCTAAATCACATGATGTCAAAACAATCGAAAAAGTCAATATAACAATGCAAACTGAAACTCTGTTGAATAGTGCAGCAATTCTATTTTTCATTTCATTCTCCTTTCTATTAAGGAGATGTGGAGCCGATGGTGGGAATCGAACCCACGACCTATTCATTACGAATGAATTGCTCTGCCTCTGAGCCACATCGGCATAACGAACATTCTATATAAATACTGATTATTTTGCAACC
>JAQVYV010000133.1 GCA_028708525.1 Eubacteriales bacterium | reverse complement strand
ACAGGCTGCAGAGAACATACAGATACTTACAATGCTGTACTCCGGAGCATTTCTGGTGCTGACAGAAAAGATCTTCAGACTGACCGGCCTGAAGGGAAAAGGACTTATCACGGCATTCACATTTCTTACCTTCCATCCGACTTTTATAATACTCTCGGGAAGTATCAACAACGACATGTTATCGATATTGATGATGCAGGGAGCGTTCCTTTATGCACTGAAATGGGGCGAAAGTCAGAGGATAAAAGATATAGTTCCGGCTGCTGTGTTTCTGGGAGCGGGAATGATGTCGAAACTGTCTGCAGGGATGGCGGCGGCAGGGATAGGATTTATTTTTATGGTCAGATTCCTGCAAAATTCCGGCAAAAGACTTCGAATGCTTCCCGGCTTTGCTGTTTTTGCCATAATATGCTTTCCTCTCGCCTTGTGGTGGAGCGTCAGAAATGCCGTTTTGTTCGATGTTCCTATCGGATATGTCCCTTCGCTAGGTGACGCGTCCCATCAGTATATAGGGCATTACTCCCTTTTCGAAAGACTTCTGGATTTTTCACCTTATCAATTCAGAAGCATCTATGTAGCTTGGGGAGAACCGTATTTTGAACACAATGTATTCATTGGGCTCCTGAAGACCGCTACGTTCGGAGAACAAACACTCAGTGATCCTAAAGGTGCTATTTATGTAGTCGCACAGATATTGTTCGTATTGTCTGCGGCAGCTGCTCTTGCGTCAGTTTATTGGATAGGAAGAACATTTCTCAGTTCAAAGCTGATATCTGACAGGCTCCAAAGGACTTTTCTGGTCGTGGTGTTTCTAACTTTTCTGGCGGCTTATGTTCAGTTTTGTTTTGCATACCCTCATACATGTACTCAGAATATAAGGTATGCCACACCTCTTGTCTGGATATCAGCCCTGGCTATAGGCAAAGGCATTGGATCGAACAGAATAGCCGGGAAAGTCACAATGATATTTACTGGTCTTTTTGCCTTATCTTCGGTATTATTTTATGTAATGCTGACTTTAAAATGATATAATATCATCTATAGCAGTAATCAATCAGCAATCAATAAATATTTCGGGAGGTAAGACTATGTTTTGTTCTAAATGCGGTACCAAACTTGACGATACGGCTAAGTTTTGTGGTGGGTGTGGAACCCCGACAGGCGTAAGCGCGGCACCGGTGCCACCTGTGCCACCTGCACCCGTGGCGGCAGCGCCTGTGCCACCTGCGCCCGTAGCAGCGCCTGTACCGCCTGCGCCTGTGGCAGCGCCTGTACCGCCTGCACCTGTGGCGGCAGCGCCTGTACCGCCTGCACCCGTGGCAGCAGCGCCTGTACCGCCTGCGCCTGCGCAACCGGTTTACCAGGCTCCCTCGGGAGGAAAAGCACCTGCTCTCAGATATGAGATATTCGGTGCTAATCTGCCTGCGGTCTCCGTTAAACTCAACCAGGGTGAAAGCATGTATACCCAGTCCGGAGGAATGGTCTGGATGGACAACGGAATAAATATGGAGACCAACATGAAAGGCGGGCTCATGAAAGGACTGGGAAGAATGATTTCCGGTGACTCCTTGTTCATCGCGACATATACATCTATGATGCCGGATCAGGAGATCACGTTTGCATCTTCATTTCCCGGAAGTATCACACATATAGAACTTAACGGCAACAGTATAATAGCTCAGAAAACATCATTTCTCTGTGCTCAGCAGGGGATAACATTGAGTGTTCATCTTAACAGGAGTCTCGGCTCAGGACTGTTCGGCGGTGAAGGATTTGTTCTGCAGAAAATGACCGGAGTCGGTCATCTTTTTCTTGAAATAGACGGCAGTCTTGTTGAAAGAGTGCTGCGTCCCGGGGAGAAAATAAAAGTCGATACCGGAAATGTTGCTGCTTTTGAAGAGAGCGTTCAATATCAGGCTGAGATGGTCAAAGGATTCAAGAATATTCTGTTCGGCGGTGAGGGGCTTTTCCTTACGACTCTTACCGGACCCGGTAAGGTCTGGCTGCAAACTATGACACTTCCTACTTTTGCGAAACAGCTGATGCCGTATCTGCCGAAACCAAGCAATTGATATCGAAAGGAGTCAGAAACAATGAGACGTCTCAATATAAGGACATTACTTGCGGTGGTACTTGTGACAGCGTTTATTGCTTCTCTCTTCGCCGGATGTGCTCCCGATAAAGGAACGGTCGTTATCTATACTTCGGTTGATCAGCTTTATTCGGAGAAGATATTCGATGAGTATGAGAAAGCAACTGGAGTAAAGGTAAAGGCGGTTTTTGACATAGAAGCGAACAAGACTGTCGGACTTGCGAACAAACTTATCGAAGAAAAGAGCAATCCGCAGGCGGATGTTTTCTGGAACGGGGAGATACTTCAGACGATAAGGCTCAAAGCAGAGGGCGTTCTTGAAGCTGCAGAGATAGCTAACACCGGCGAACTTCCGGAGGCTTTTGTCGATGCAGATAAACAATGGTACGGATTCGGCGGAAGAGCCAGATGCCTGATATACAACAAGACACTTATCTCGTATGAAGATTGTCCGAAGACACTTGAGGAATTCCTGATCAGCGAGAACGTTAAGCAAAGCGCTATAGCACAGCCTATGTTCGGTACGACTTCAACACATGCCGCAGTCCTTTATGCCCTTTGGGGGAGTGAAGATGCTAAGAAATATTATTCGGATCTTGCGGAAGCCGGAGTTCAGGTCGTTGACGGAAACGGGGTCGTAAAGGATCAGGTCAGCCGGAAGAAGCTTTATTACGGACTGACTGATACAGATGATGCACTGCTTGAGATCGCTTCGAACAGTGACCTGGATGTAATTTTCCTGGATCAGGAAGACGGCGGGATAGGGACTCTTGTGATACCCAATACTGTGGCAAGGATCAAAGGCGGACCGAATCCGGAACAAGCTGTTAAATTTATGGAATGGCTTCTTTCTGCGGAAGTGGAGCAGCTTCTCGTAGATGATGAATGGATACAAATACCCGTCCACCCCTCGGTAAACGCTTCTCAGGTCATAGAGGATGCTGATGTAAGGATAATGGCAGCGGATTTTGAGCAGGCTTATGAGTTCTACGAGGAATCCAAGAATGACCTGACTAGTATTTTTGTCAGATGAGTTCCGTTAAACGGTACAGATCACTGAAATTTTCAATATGGGGGCTATCCGCTGTTTTGCTGGCAGTGATGACAGCTCCCATATTGTTTTTATACGCAAAGGCAGTTTTGAAGCTCCTTATGGAAAGCGGCTTTGCGGTACCCGCGGTAAACATTGGACTTTTCTTCAGAAGCCTGCTGCTGACCCTGGTGTCGACTTTGTTATGTGCAGTTATGGGATTTATAGCAGCGCTGTTCATATGGGGATTTGAAAGTAATGTAAGGTCGCGCCTTATAGGTATCCTTGTTATATGTGCGCTGATACCTCATTTCATACATGTGCATTCATGGATCAAGGCTGTCGATCTCGTAAACTCAGCGATACAGGATCTGACTCCGTTCAGCCCGAACTTTACCGGACGGGGGGCGGTCATATGGACGACTGCAATCTCATATCTGCCGTTCACGGCTGCTTTGACCTATCTTGGATTCAGCAGTGTGCCCGCACAGACTCTTGACATGATCAAAACGGAGGATGATACCTACAGATCTTTTTCCCGGATAATACTGCCCTATAGCGCTCCTTTTATATTGACCGGAATGATCTTTGTTTTCCTGATAACTATTAATGATTTTGCTATACCGTCGGTTTTCGGAGTTAGTGTATATGCACTTGAGCTTTTTGCTCTGTTCAGTGCCGGAAGCGATATATACTCGGTCGCGCTTGCGGCTGCTCCGCTGATGATCTTGTCGGTCGTTCTTCTTGCTGTGTTTCTCAGGCTGATATCAAAGGGGGAGTTTCCTGATGATTTCTCCTCAGGCAGAAGTCCTTATCGTCGTAGCAGGTCGGGCGGAGCAGTACTTGTGGTTTTTGCCGGAATACCTGCAGCCGCAATGATCGTTGAGAGTCTTAAGGTAAGAGAAATAGCAGATGTTCTTTCTCAGTCTGCAGGTCAGATAACTTACTCGTTCCTTATAAGCGTGCTTACGGCATTTACGGCTGTTATACCCGCAGCCCTTTATTCATATCTGAGGAGCCGTACAGGTGGAGGGAAAGTCATTACGATCTTGCTCTCGCTTCCTTTTCTGATACCATCGGCAATACTTGGACTATCACTTATATCGTACTGGAACACCCCCTTATTAAGTTCGCTGTACATGAGTCCGGTCATGCCTGCTATCGGTCTGACTGTCAGGTTCGGGATCCTGGCCATATTGTTCATGTCATACAGGTTCGCCAGAATAGACAGGGAGATCAGTGATTCGCTCAGGCTCGATGTTTCTGCGGCTAAAGCATTCTTTTCCGTTGTCCTCCCTATGATGCTAAAGGATATCGCTGCGTGTCTTTTACTTGTGTTCGCTCTTGCTATGGGTGAGTACGGCATTGTTCTGCTGATCACTCCTCCGGGATATCAGATGATGACCATCAAGATATATAATTATATACACTATGGAGCATCTGAGATCGTTTTTGCGCTTAATATGACTATCCTTGCCGGTGTTTTGGTGGCGGGGATCCTCGTTATGCGACTTTATAAGCCAAAGGGAACAGGGCGATGAGAAGGAAGTCTTTCTTTGTTATCTTTGGTGCGATCGCTCTTGTTTCTGCGATCATCATATGGCAGGGTCTTGCCGAAGAACTGCGAAAGTCCGCTCCTGTTGAAGGATT
>JAQVYV010000019.1 GCA_028708525.1 Eubacteriales bacterium | reverse complement strand
TCGCTCCTGTGATCAAAATGCCGAGAACGATCGCGGCAATTACGACGATAAGAACGACAGGAGTCTTTCTCTTCTGCGGAATATACATCGCAGCCGGATTCGTATATACGGGAGAGGATGGTACAGGTTGTGAATCGGCACCGCAGTTTGAACAAAATCTAGTGCCTTCCTGAATCTCAGACCCGCAATTTGAGCAAAATCTCTTTTACATAATATTCCTCCGATATGAAGTATAATCATGAAGTATAATCATATTGTATATCAAAAATTGATGAAATACTATAATTCAGGGTATGGTATGATGTTAAACATTTATGAAAAATTCACAGAAGCTTGTGCGAAAATATCCGGAGGTGAGCGAAATCCTTCAGGGATAGGAACTTTAGGCGAGAAAGCACTTCATTCGATCCTGAAATATACGTATGAGCCTGACGTATCAAGACATGAAATAAAAGTCGGTGGCTTCTACGCGGATATCGTGAATGAGCAGGGTATAATTGAGATACATACAAGGAATTTCAACACATTAAGAAAGAAGTTAGAAGCATTTCTGGAAGTCAGCAGAGTTACGATAGTTTATCCTGTTGCGTATCACAAATGGCTTGTGTGGATAGACACTGAAACAGGAGAGATAACGGAAAAGCGGCTAAGTCCAAGGAGAGGGAGAGCTGACGATGTTTTTGCCGAATTATATAAAATAAAACCTATGCTTATACACCCCAACCTCAGGATAGACATAGTTATGCTCGATATGACCGAATACCGCTGGCTTAACGGATGGAGCCACGACGGCAAGAAGGGTTCCAGCAGATATGAAAGGATACCTGAAAAATTGGCGGAGATAATCAGCCTGGAGGATCCGGATGATTATACCGGGATCATACCGGAAAAGCTAACAGGCGGTTTTACGGTAAAAGATTATTCAAAGGCATCAGGGGCAACCATAAGGAATTCGGGAATCACGATGAACATAATGAACTTCGTGGGTGCTGTTGAAAAGAAGGGTAAGAAAGGGAACGCTTTTATTTACAGCATAAGGAAGTGATGTGTTATAATCAACTGGCGAAATATTACTTGAATGACATGCGGTGGTGAATCAGATGAACATAGAAATCATGGAGAAAAATGAGATAAAAATACCTCTGATTTTGATAAACGGATTACATATATATCCAGGGATATCATTAGCATTCGATGCTGTTGATGATCAGATGGTTTCAGCGATCCAATATGCTCAGAAATCAGACAATATGATCTTCGTTTTTGTTGAAGATGCGACTGACACTAATGATAACAAGCTATCTGCTGCGGGGATATCGGGGTGTACTGCCAGGATTCGGCAGATCATGCGGATCCCGGGAAGCAAGGGTATGAAGGTCATCGCTGAAGGTGTCAGCAGAGGTGAACTGCTCGGGTATGAGCAGGGAGTGTCTTTCGATATGGCGATAGTAAAGGAGTATGACTCATTTCTTCCGCCCGATGCTGATATAGACGCAGAAGCTCATCGCAGAGTTCTTATTAAGGCGTTTGAAATGTATGGGAACACTTCAGGTGCGATACCGCCGGAAATGATCACTACATTGGGCAAGGTCGAATCTTTGAGTCTTCTGACTGATACAATAGCATTCAACATGCATCTCGAGGATCCATATAAGAAGGATCTGCTGAAAACTCCGGACATTATGGAAAGAGCACATATCCTTATCGAACTGCTTCAGAAAGAATCCCAGGTCGTTATGATGGAAAAGGCCCTTATGGAGATGGTCAAGATATCTATCGATAAAGGACAGAAGGAGTTTTTTCTCAGGGAACAGCTTAAGGTCATCCAGAAGGAGTTGGGTGATAAGACCGGAACTTTTGAGGAGACAGTTAAGTATAACAGATATGTTGACAGGCTCCCTTGTGATGATGACACCAAGGCCAAGCTGCGCAGAGAGATACAGAGACTGTCACTGCAGCAACCGGGATCACCTGAAGGAATACAGATCAAGATGTATCTTGACACGGTTTTGGAACTTCCCTGGGGCAGGGTAACGAAAGATATGCTGTCAGTTGAGAAAGCTTCGAACATCCTCAACAGAGATCATTATGGTCTTGAGAAGGTGAAAGAAAGGATCCTTGAATTTCTGGCAGTTCGAAAGCTTAAGAGTGAAAATGGGGCAACAGATATAAAGGGGCCGATATTGTGCCTTGTAGGTCCTCCGGGAGTCGGAAAGACCTCTATTGCCAGATCGCTTGCACAGGCTATCGGTCGTAAATATGTGAGAATGTCACTCGGTGGCGTTCATGATGAAGCAGAGATAAGGGGACACAGAAGAACTTATATCGGATCAATGCCGGGCAGATTCATCCAGGCAATGAGGCAGGCAGGGACGGATAATCCGCTTATCCTGCTTGATGAGGTGGATAAACTCGGTAAAGATTTCAGGGGAGACCCTTCTTCGGCACTGCTGGAAGTACTTGACTCAGAACAGAACCATACTTTCAGGGATCATTATCTTGAGATACCGTATAATCTGTCAAAGGTTTTGTTCATTACTACCGCTAATACATGGGAATCTATACCACAGGCACTTGCAGACAGGATGGAGATGGTTTTCCTTTCAGGTTACACTGAAGAAGAGAAACTGGAAATAGCGGTAAGACATATAATTTCGAGAACTGTTAAGGATAACGGACTTAATAAGGGTATGCTTTCTTTCACGAGAGCGGGTGTCAGGGACATAATCAGATTTTACACAAGAGAATCAGGAGTGAGAGAACTCGAGAGGCAGATAGCCAAGGTTTGCAGAAAAGCTGCTGTGATGAGTGTCTCAGGTAAACATAAGAACTTGAAAGTCACTCCTTCGTTACTCGAAGAATTGCTTGGGAAGAAGCTTTACAGACATGAGATGGCTTTGGCCGGTGATCAGGTAGGTATCGCGACAGGACTTGCATGGACTCCTTCCGGTGGAGATACTCTTTCTATAGAGGTTGAACTGATGGAAGGAACCGGTAAAATCGAACTGACGGGACAATTAGGTGAAGTGATGCGCGAATCCGCTAAGATAGCTATCACATATGTTCGTTCTAAGAGAGAGATCTTCGGTATAGATAAGGATCTTGCTTCGTCGTCGGATATACATATCCATGTTCCCGCAGGAGCAACTCCTAAGGACGGACCATCGGCGGGTATTACGCTTGCAACAGCGTTGGTTTCTGCTATCACAGGAAGAGCTGTAAGGCATGATGTCGCTATGACAGGAGAACTTACACTCAGAGGACAGATCCTGCCGGTTGGTGGTGTTAAGGAGAAACTGATAGCTGCAGTTCGTTCAGGGATAAAGGTTGTGCTGATACCGGCTGAAAATAAACGTGATATAGAAGATCTGCCTCAAACTGTCAGATCAAAGCTTGACATAAGGACGGTTGAGGATATAAGGGAAGTTTTCGACGAAGCGCTGATCAGCAAATGATTTGATTCGGAGCAGGTATGGCGGTCAGTATAATACATAGTGAATCGCAGAAGACTCTTGCCGGGAAAGTGTTCTCGGATATCAGCAGACTTCTTTCGGAGTCAGACAGAAGAAGTGTTTTTCTCATAGTTCCCGAAACATCTAAGATGGACATCGAGAGAGCTTACATGGAACATGTCGGTTCGCCGGGGATCATGGATCTTGAGATTTTATCGTTTAGCAGATTCTGCCTGAGAGTTCTTGATGAAGCGGGTGCCGGGACTAACAGATATATCGACGAAACAGGAAAGTCTATGCTTGTCTATCGTGCTCTTCTTGCTGTTGAGGATCAGCTTACCATTTTCCGGAATCTTTGTTCCGATCCCCGTTTTGTGTCAGAGGTCATATCTGTTATCGGAGAAATGAAGAGGTCTTTGATATCTCCTGACTTGCTTGCGGAGAAATCCCCGGAAATTTCTGATACGGTTTCATCAGCTAAGATAAGAGAAATATCTCTTATAATGAAGAAATATTTTTCTTTGCTTGATGAAGCAGGATTAAGTGATCCTCAGGACAGGTATACCGATACAGCGGCACTTCTCACCAATGCAGGTGAATTGAAAAGAACAGGTGCTGAGAAATTGCCGGAAAGCAGGATTTTCAGGATACTTGATTCTGCGGTGTTCGTACTTGGATTTGGTGAGTTGAGGGATTTTACTCCGCAGGAATATTCGATACTGAGAATACTTGCGAGATATACCGATTTGGAAGTATCGGTGGTTATGGGTGCATCTGCAGATCCTGACGAAGCAGGGTGTTTTGCAGCCGGGAAGAGGTGCATGGAAGGGCTCAGAAAGATCGATCCTTCGGCAGAAATCTTATATCTGCTCCCGGAACAGAAGTGCACATGCAGTATAAGCATTATCAATGCTCGTGATACTTCTGAAGAGATATC
This sequence comes from Eubacteriales bacterium, assembly GCA_028708525.1. Taxonomy (GTDB): domain Bacteria; phylum Bacillota; class Clostridia; order Saccharofermentanales; family UBA5734; genus JAQVYV01. The sequence goes on along the minus strand of JAQVYV010000019.1, from coordinate 15,577 downwards.
GATGATAGCAGGAGAGATACGGAAAGCAGTTTCTTCCGGAAAATACAGATATAAAGATATCGTTATCATGTCTGCAGATCAATCAAGACACAGAAGTGTTTTGAAGAATATTTTCAGGGAAGCCGGTATCCCGGTATATATGGACGAGAAGAAGGCTATGAAGGATACGGCATTGGGCAGGGCTGTATCATCTGTGCTGAAGGTTCTGAGAAGCGGATGGCGGAATACTCATGTGATTTCTTATATGAGAAGCGGGTTTGCGAATTGTGAGCAGGAGGAAGCTGATATTTATGAAAACCACATGCTTGCCGCCGGCCTGAGATTTAAAAGCCGGATTTTCGATGATCAGAGGTACTATCGGGCTGATGGTACGCCGGATACGGAAATGATAAGATCAAGAGACAGGATCCTCGGAGGGCTTTACGGGCTTGACGAAGGTAAACGTTCCTGCAGTACGGCAGGCGAATTCTGTGATCTTTTCAGCGATTTCTTTGCAGCTGAGGGATATGAGGAGAAGACAACAGTCATAAGCTCGGGACTTGCTCTTTCCGGGCGTTCCGATGAAGCAGTTGCAGCTGTCAAAGCATGGAATCTGCTCGTTGAGATGCTCGACCAGATACGTGTGATGGGAAGTGACATCACTATGAATTTTGAGGGATTTTGCGGCTTGCTGAAGAGTGGACTGGATCAGGCCGTTTCAGGAACGATACCTCATTTTATCGATTGTGTTCAATTTTCTGCGGTCAGGGTTTTACCGGCAGGAAAGCCGAAGGTCTTATATTTAGCGGGGATGACCTCGGATAATTATCCTGCAAGGATGGGAGAAGAGGGTCTGTTGAATGACCGAGACAGGAGTCTTCTTTCAGGCATTCTCGGATTCAGGATCCCTTCACTTATAGAGGACAAGGCTGATGAAGATGTTTTCACGGCATACACCTTGACGCAATTACCGGAGGAGACACTTGTTTTTTCGGCAGCTGCAGAAGCAGGTGATGAAGCGGATATCATTAAGCAGACTCTTATGCGTTGCGGTGGGACGGCCGTGAGGATAAGAGCTGAGAGTGATGCCGGTCCTGATTCGTCGCTTTTCTTTAGTGCAGACTCCCTGATGAGAGCTTTAGCAGGTTACCGCTCAGGTATGAGCCGTGAGTGGAGTGTTGCCGAAGCTCTTGTCGGAGAAGATGAGAAAGCTTCGGAAAAGCTTTTTGCAGTAAGAAACATAAAGAAAAGGGCTTCTGAAGATATAAAAGTGATGACTGAACTCGTGAGGGAAAGATACGGGCTTATTCCTGATATGAGTGTCTCGCAATTGGAGAAATATTCATCATGTCCATTCAGCCACTATTCATCCTATTTGCTCAGACTTAGACCACGTGAGGTCAGAAGGATAGATCCTTCCCGGTTTGGCAGTATACTTCACGGAATTCTGGAACTTGCTGCGAGCAGGTTTGCAAGAGAATATGGTGTTTGTGCTTCAGAAGAAGATAAGCAGGCGGTTTTGCATCGCTATGAGACGGCTGATCATAGAAAATTCGCTGAGGAACTAATGGATAAAGTTGTTGAAAGAGATTCAATGGGGATATTTAAGGAGAATGGATTTTTCGCAGCTGAAGGACGATCCTCGTTGAGATTAGCGGAGTCTATGTTGAAGAGGATATTTGGGAACATTTCAGGGGAGAAGCTTCTTCCTGCGATAACAGAATGGGGATTCTCAGCCGAGAATGGAAATGCGCTTGAAATAACCCTGAGAAGCGGTGAAAAGATACATTTCAGAGGTAAAGTCGACAGAGTGGATATCGGAGATAACGCTTTCAGACTTGTTGATTATAAAAGCGGTCAGATCAAGATCCATCCGGGCAAGTGGCAGCACGGATTATCGCTTCAGCTTCCGGTATATGTCGCTGCGTTTATGAATGCTTATCCCGGGATGAGACCTGAAGATGTCGCATACATAAAATTTGAACGTAAGATCGTTGATATAGATGTTAAGAACGCTGATGCTGCGAGAGAGAAGGCTGAGGAAGAGATAAGGAAGATGTCAGATATCAAGAAAAGCGGAATGGATACCGAAAGACTCATCAAAGCTTCGGAACATGCTCTTGAAATGGCTTCGGAATTCTCTGAAAGATTGCTTGACGGTGAGTTTCCCGTAATGCCGCGGCGAATGGAGAAAGAGGATCCGGCGTGCAGATATTGCAACTATATGGCTGTCTGCGGATTTGATAAATATTGCAAAACAGTAGTTCTGCGCAGTGAAAAGGAGGGAGAGGATGTTTGAACTGACACAGAGTCAGAAGACCGCTGTTGAGATAAGCGGCGGAGAGCTTCTTGTCAGCGCTGCCGCAGGAGCCGGAAAGACAATGGTCATGACTGAGAGGATCGCTCAGAGAGTGGCTTACGGCAAAGCGGATATATCTTCCATCCTTGTGATGACTTTTACTGACGCAGCTGCGAGAAATATGCGGGACAGGATATCTGAAAGATTTGACCGGATGCTTCAGGATGCGCAGACTGCTGAAGAGAGACAGCATATTGCGCGATGCATTCGTAAACTCCCGCAAGCGCATATTTCGACCATACATTCTTTCTGTCTGGAGGTGATCCGAAGTTTCTACTACGAGGCTCTGGGTGACGACGGTGAGCCTGTTGTTGAACCGGGATTCAGGATCGAGGAGACCGGAGAGGCCGATGCGCTGCTTTCTATGAGTGTCGATGATGTGCTGACAGAGAATTATGAGCTATGCGATATTGATCCTGAGAATGTAAAAGCCGGGGAGTTCATCAGACTGGTAGAATCTTACGGCGGGGATAAGAGTGATGTATCACTGAGAGATATGGTCAGAGAATTTGTCTATTTTCTGCGAAGCATACCGGATCATGATAAGTGGATCGATTCGAGTCTTAAGGTGCTGTATGATTCTGCGGAGGATTTCTGCAGTTCGCCATATTACAGAGCTATAATGGATGCACTTGATCTGCGTCTTGTAAATGCGTCGGAAGGGTTGGAGTCTCTGGAAGAATTTCTGGATTCAGGACCGGTTTTAAAGGCTAATGCAGGAGATAATGAAAATGCGATAAGCAATTGGAGAAACTTTGTTTCAGCCGTGAAAGATCTCATGTTGCTGAGGAGTGACCCCGAATCTGATTGGGACGATATACGAGAAGCTTTTCTGAGTTTCCCTGATATAGGCAGATTCAGCGGTGGAAATCCTGAAGACAGGATCGCATTGAAAGAAATCTTCTGCAGGTATTTTGCAGAGCTTGTCTTTATGGGAACCGGAAGAAACGGATCGAAAGCCTACAACGATTATTTCCTTTATGAAACAAGCTTTGTGTTTTACACGGATTCCATGTCGGTACAGAAGGATATCGGGTTCATGTATCCTGTGGTGAAATCTTTCTTTGACCTGACTTCGGAAGTCATCTTAAGATATACAAGTATGAAGAAGGAACTCAACATGATCGATTTTGCCGATTTCGAGCATATCGCCCTCATGCTTCTGAGAAAACCTGTCATCAGAGATTACTATACTACAAGATTCAGGGAGATATACATCGATGAGTACCAGGATACGAGCGGAATAGAAGATGCTGTTATCAGCCTTATTTCAAGTGGGAATATCTTTATGGTGGGAGATGTTAAGCAAAGCATATATCGTTTCAGACATGCTAAACCTGAGATATTTTTGAGTAAGATGGATGATTCCGACAGACCCGGCGACAGTATGGTGCCCGGCAGAAGGAGACTTATCGAACTCAACGAGAATTTCAGAAGTCTTGGCAATGTCATCAAAGCTTCTAATAGTGTGTTTTCACAGATCATGACAAAGGACGCAGGTGAAATCGATTACACTGATGGTCATGAACTTGTTCAGGGCAGAAAGGAAATTGAAGAAACACAGGATAGAGTTAAAGTTATTCTTGCGGATATCAGCCGCAGAAATGAGACTGAAGATGATCCTGAGTCTTCCGCGGTAGCGTTGGAGATAGCAAAGCTTATCCGTAGCGGTGAGAAACCCGGAGATATAGCGGTTCTTTCGAGAACCGGGGACGTGTGCAGAACTTTCGCAGAAACACTGGAGAAGGCGGGTCTTCCTGTCATGATAGAGAAAGGTGAGCCTTCGCCGGATATTTATGAGCTCAGAGTTCTTGAATCCATGCTGAATGTTCTGGATAATCCCAGGCAGGATATCCATCTGGCAGCTGTAATGAGATCACCCTTGTTTGCCGGCGGTTTCAGTGAAGATGAACTGCTCAAGATAAGAAATTCCGGAGATGACAGCAGTGTTTTCTTCCATGAGTGTGTAACACAGTATATTTCAGAAGGCTCTGATCCTGAACTTAAGGAGAAATTATCCGGATTCATTAATGAAATCAATGATCTGAGATCTCTTGCGGTCAGTGTTCCGCCCGGTGATATACTTGATCAGATCATAACTGAGAGCGGTCTTGAGGCCTATGCTTCGGCAATGCCTGATGGAAAGAGGCGCGTGAGCTTGCTTCGAAGGTTTACCGAATGGGTAAGAGCGTTTACTCAGGCCAGGCATTGCGGGATACACGAGGCGGCTGTTCATTTGCAGGAACTGAAGGAGAAGGGAATTAAAGAAAGGCCTTATTCGGTTGAAGAGAGCATGGATGACAGGATACGTATAATGACCATTCATAAAAGTAAGGGTCTGCAATACCGGAATGTATTTGTTGTAGGTACTTCCGGAAGATTAAAGTCGTCCAAAGGTAAGAACACACTCAGGTATTCTGCTGAAGGCCTTCCTGCAGTGTGGATGATCGAACCTGAACTTCGCTATAAATATCCGACTCCGACTGTTTTCGCTCATTCTGAGACAAGTCTTCGAAAATCTCTTGCAGAAGAAATGAGATTACTGTATGTGGCGATGACAAGGGCTAAAGACAGACTCTATATTTCAGGGACGTTTGATTCTGAAAAGACATCAGAAGGAAAGGATATCTCCGTTGCTGTTGCAAAGGCATCAGACCACAGGGAAAGCTATGTGCTTCCTTTTCATGTCGTCCTCTCGGCAAGATCGATGCTTGACTGGCTCTTGATGGCACTTGCAGGCAATCCGAATGTGGATATGACTTTTGCCGGAGGAACAACAGCATCCGTTTCGGATAGGATGACATCCGGGACCGGAGATACCTGGCCTGACTGCTGGGATATCATATTGTATGACGGAGCCGGAGCTACCGGTATCTTGAATGAAGCTGTTTCGCTTATGGGTGCCGTATCATCTGAAACTGAGGGAACAGAACGTCCTGACACGAACAGTGGGCTGCCTGAAACAGGATTTGATGAAGATCGTTTCAGAGCAAGATTAACTGAAAGATTTCGGAACGAATACAGATATAAGGAGGCAGCACAAACCCCTCTCAAACTGTCTGTTAGTGAGATAAAGAGAAAATGGGTGGATGAGGAAGAAGGACCGGGCGGTATAAATCTTACAGTAAGGAAGCTCGAGAGATCAGATAGTGGAAAGCTTTCGGGAGCGGCTAAAGGAACTGCAGTCCATTCATTTATAAGATATGCACAATTTGAACCGGTTCCGGTTTTGTTTACAGATCAACATGTAATTGAACAGATCGATGCGATGGATAGCGAAAAGATGTTTACACCGGGTGAGTCTGATTTTCTCAGAAGTTATTCCCGTCATCTGTGCGCTTACTATAACAGTACTCTGGCGAAGATGATAAAGTCAGCTGAATTGAGAGGGAAAGGACGCGTTTTTCGAGAAACACCGTTTACGCTGACTATTCCTTGCTCAGACTGTACGGATCCTGCAGGATCAGATCCCGGAGATTTTCAACTCGTGCAGGGAATGATCGACTGCTGGTTTATTGAAAATGGTGAAGCGTACCTGGTCGATTATAAGACCGACTCTATAACAGGAAGTGATGAGGATATAACAAGGTATTTGAAGGGAAAATATGGCATTCAACTTAAGATGTACAGAGATGCCATTGAGAAGATATCTAATGTTAAAGTCGCAAGATCTGTTATTTGGCTTTTCGCTATGGATAAATCTTACGATATCTGATAAAATTTGTTTTTATTATCAAAGTATGAGGTGGTCAGATAATGTTAAGATCAAAAGCTGAGATCATACATTCAGATTCAACAGATCCATGGTTCAATCTTGCGCTTGAGGATCATCTTGTCGACAAGGTCTCGGCAGCGGCCGGAACGGGCACCGATCTTGTAATACTTTATCTGTGGCAGAATGCAGATACTGTTGTTATCGGCAGGAACCAGAATGCCTGGACAGAATGCAGGACTGAACTTCTTGAAGAAGAGGGAGGGAAGCTTGCAAGGAGAAGCACAGGAGGCGGAGCTGTTTTCCATGATCTCGGCAATCTGAATTTCTCTATAATTACTCCTAAATCGCGTTATGATACCCGAAGATCATTGGGTGTGATAGTTGAAGCAGTGAAAGAAGCAGGAGTAAATGCTCATCTTTCAGGAAGAAACGATATCCTTGCGGATGATCTCAAGTTTTCAGGCAATGCATTTCTTGTTAGAAAAGAAGCCGGATTGCATCATGGGACCATACTCGTATCCTCTGATTACGCAAGGATCGGAAGATATCTGAACGTACCGAAAGCTAAACTTGAAGCCAAAGGGATCAAGTCGGTCAAAGCACGTGTTGTAAATCTTTCCGCTATTAAGGGCGATATAGACATATGCTTGATGAAAACTCTTACGGAGAAGGCTTTTATACGCGAATACAGACCTGACGAAACAGCAGGGGATATCAGGTATGATATTGCCGATCCTTCCGGGTTCAGGGATGTTTACGATAAATACAGTTCATGGGAATGGAGATATGGCGAAACGATGACTTTCTCGGCAGTGATGGAACAGTATTTTGAGTGGGGAAATATTCAGTTGTGCTTTTCGGTTACCGGAGGAACAGTGACTGAAGCCAGGATATATACTGACGCTCTTGACAGCGAGTTTTTTATGTCTCTTTCCGAAAGTTTCAAAGGGAAAAGGTATACTTCTGAGGGACTTTTAAGTGCTCTTGATGACTGTTGCGAAACGCCTGCGATCAAAGCCGTTACAGGCAAGGCTGTAAGTGACGATATAGCCGGACTCTTCAGGTCTCAGATGATCTGATCATAATTTGTTAAAGAAAGGCGGATCTTTTTGATGGAAAATAAGAGGTCGCAGTCGTATGATGAATGGTTTCCTGAAAGCATTGATTATCCCGATAAAACGATGTATGAGCTTATGGCTGATGCCGCGAACCGCTATAAGAGGAATACTGCACTTTCTTTCATGGGAACACGAATAACATATAATGACTTGTTGTGTTATGTTGATAAAGCAGCTTCTTCGCTCAAAGCGATGGGTGCTTCAAGAGGTGATGTTGCTGCAGTTTGCCTGCCCAATACTCCCCATGCAGTTATAGCTTTCTATGCGTTGAATAAGATAGGCGCAATTGCTAACATGATACATCCTCTGACTCCGCCGGAGGAACTTGGCAAGATACTGTCATCTACGAAAAGCAGGTTCCTTTTTATTCTGGATGCCTTTCTGCCTAAATATACTGAAGCAATCAGTCATACATCTGCTGAACGAACGATCGTATGTTCCATAACAGACTATTTATCTCTTGCTATGAGTGTAGGCTTCTACGTGACTAAAGGCAGAAAGATCAAACGTCTTCCACCTGATGCTTGCAGAATACCATGGTCTGATTTTATCAGCAGTCCGAGGTCGGCGGATACATGCAGCCGGCCTTGCGACAGTGCGGTATACCTGCACAGCGGCGGAACTATGGGTGTCCCGAAAACGATAGTTCTGTCTTCAATGAATATGAACGCACTAGCTCTGCAAGGGATGCATATCGTTGGTATGAAAGATGCTTCAACGATGTCCATGGCAGCCATTCTTCCACTTTTCCATGGTTTCGGCCTTTGTATAGGAATGCATACCATGATGATAAATGGTGCGAATTCTATACTCGTACCAATATTTTCACCGGAAAATCTGGCTTCTCTTCTTATCAGGGAGAAACCTAATTTTATAGCAGCAGTTCCGACTTTATTGGAAGGTATAATGAAGAATAAGAAACTTGCGGGAAAGGACCTTTCATACATCAAAGCTGTTTTCTGCGGCGGAGATACCCTGACTGCTGATCTTAAGAAAAGATTTGATGAGTTCCTTGTCACGCATAATTGTTCTGTAAAGGTGCGGGAGGGTTACGGACTTACTGAGACAGTTACGGTATGCGCTGTAAATCCTGTCGGAGATAACAGAGCGGGCACTGTAGGTCTTCCTCTTGCAGATATTATCGTAAAGATAGTTGAACCGGGAACTGAACAAGCTCTTCCTGCTGATAGCGCAGGAGAGATCTGCGTATCAGGTCCAACGGTCATGATAGGATATCTGAATGACCCGGATGGAACGGATCAGGCTGTAAAAGTCCATTCGGACGGAAGAAGATGGGTGCATACAGGCGATTTCGGATCTTTAGACAAGGACGGATATATTCATTTCATTCAAAGGATGAAGCGGATAATCAAGGTCTCAGGTATACCTGTTTTCCCGTCTCAGATCGAAGAAATCATATCCGGAGTACCGGGAGTGAGAGAAGTTTGTGCGATCGGTATTCCTCATCCGTACAAAATGCAGGTAGTTAAAGTTTTCATTGTTTCTGAAGATATTGCCGATAAAGAAGGTCTGAGGGAAAAGATCCTTGAAACGTGCAAGGCGAAGATGATAAAGCATGCCGTACCCTCCGAGATAGAGTTCAGAGAATCTTTACCAAGAACAAGAGTAGGGAAGATCGATTCAAAGAAACTGGAAAATGAATCAAAGAAATAAATCAAGACCGGCCTTCGGGGAAGACCGGCCTGTATGGAACGAAAGGAGAACCCTGAGGGGTCTCCTGTTGTTGTTTCTTGTCAGACTTCTGAAACCAGGAGTTTCATCATTTCTGCTATGCATTCATTAATTCTGAGCATAAGCTGATTTCTTTCCTGTTGAATTGAGGCTATTTCGCTGAAAGAATTCTCAAGTGCATCAAAGTTCTTCTCGCTTCTGTATCTTCCGTTTGCCTTAAGGATCTCACGCATCCTGATCCGGGTCTCTTTCAGCTCATCCCGATGCGCTCTTATCTGTTCCATATAGCCGCCGATAGCTTCCATAGTTTCTTCTGTGAGAGATGTCTCGCCTTCGCTGAGAAGTTCAAGTGAATCTCTAAACTCTCCGAGAAGCCTCGCATTTTCCGCACGAAGTGCATTGTTCGCCTGCATCTCATCGATCGCACGCTCTCTGTGCTGTTTCATACGTCCTTGAAATGCTTTGAATTCTTCCAGTCTGTTCCGGGTCTCTTCTCTTCTCTCGTCGCTTGCCTGAGCATTTGCTGATGCGTCCGGTCTGGGCTGTCCGTTACCGTTTCCGCCCATTTCAGCGGCAAAAGAAACCGCCGATATTGTGACCACGAGTATAGCGGACATAAGTAATGCTGTAAATTTTCTCATAATATCACCTTCCTCTTCTTATAAATCTGATGATCTGTTGGATCTCCGGTCATCTACGATTCAGGTATCGCAAGATCTTCGGATGTAAGATCATCAAGTTCGTTTATTATTTGTTCCAGTTCGTCCAGGTCATCGATTATTTCCCGGTACGGGTCCGAATAGGTTTCCGTATTTGAGTTCGAATCAGATCCGGGTTCGGATCCCGGTTCCGTTCCGGAGATCACTGTGCTGTTCTGAATACTGCTGCCTTGTCCTTGATCCGTATCATTTCCTGCCTTGCTTGCCGAAGTTTCCTCCGGGATACCGGTTCCTTCTGTTATAGAAATCGTAAGGGATGAGGAAATCCCGCTCCCCGTTTCGGTCTCATCAACGCACGAAACAACTAACGCCGTAAACAACATCGAAACCGATAATATAAGTAATTTGATCAATGTCCTTTTCATAGCTCAATTATAATTGCTGTATCTATGTAAAAACAATGGTTGATCAGTGGCAAAAATGTGGCAGGTGTTTATTATGCCGCCGGCGTATTATAATATCACTGTATGAGGTGAAGATATTATGGCGAAGAAAATATATATAGCAGATGATGAGAAGAATATACGGGATCTGATATCGGCGTTCCTTACAAATGAAGGGTACTCTGTTGAAGCTTTTTCAGACGGTGACAGTTTGTTTGCCCGTTTCGCAGAAAAACCCGCCGATCTTGTCATACTTGATGTGATGATGAGTGGTACCGACGGTTTCATGATCTCATCAGAGATACGTAAAATCAGCAATGTTCCCATAATAATCGTATCCGCAAGAGACAGCGAGATAGACAGGATCACCGGTATATCTCTTGGTTCAGATGATTATCTGACTAAACCCTTTTCACCTATGGAGCTTGTGGCGAGGGTGAAAGCGATATTCCGGAGAATAGAACTTGACTCGGGGGTATCATCGCCCAGAGGCAGATATGTGACCTTTTCAGACTTATCAGCTGATGTCCTGTCCAGAGAAGTTTATGCAGGCGACGTAAAACTTGACTTAAGCCCGACGGAATTCGCACTCGTACTCTATCTGGCAGAGAGAAGTGACAGAGCTGTCTCCCGTGAGGAACTCCTGAGAAATGTATGGAAATTCGACTTTGATGTCGATACAAGGGCAACAGACGATGTTATCAAACGACTCAGGAAAAAGCTGAATGCTGCTGATTCAGGGACAAAGATAGAATCTGTCTGGGGTTTTGGGTTCAGATTGGCAGAAAAGAAAGAATGAAAAGCAAATCAAGAAAGATCAGAAAAGGTAAACTCAGGCAAAGGCTCCTCCTGCCGTTTGCAGCGGTTCTGGTCATAGTTCCGCTCATTGACCTTCTGGCATTCAATTACTTTATAAATAAATATATATCCGATTCTGTCAGTGAACAGCTCATACACACCGCAGTAAGTTCCAAAGTGCTGATAAAGAAAGAATTGTCGGAGATAGTTTTTGAAACTGATGCGGAGAAAATAGGATCTGTTCTGAGTGATGTCAACAGGATACTCAGATCAACTAAAACGAACATGAACGTTGAGTTGATGCTTTATGCCGAAACCGGAGAGCTTCTATACCCATCGTCATACTCAGACACGTTTCTTAATGACGAGATTACTGCTAAGATCCGGGACATACTAAGAGACCTCGATGATGTTGAACCTGTGGTGATAAAAGCAGGGAAAAGTAGTGTGGCTGCTGCAGGATATCGCTTAAGTGAACTGCCGATATCAAGCATTCCTTATGTTGTTTTTACATCGTCACTTAATATAGCAGATGAATTGATCGGCACTGTAAACAGGGTACTTGTCATAGTGCTTCTTGCCGGACTTGCTTCGGGAATGATCCTGGCAGCTTTGCTGTCAGAGAAGATTGTCAGGTCTGTGCGTGAGATCAGAGAAGGAGCCAGAGGATTAAGCTTGTTTAGAAAATATATACCTTCGGAGAGGATCGAGACCGATGAATTGAACGAACTTGCCGGAAGTATCGCTGATGCTTCAGATAAGATCATCAGGTATGACTCGGCGCAGAAATCTTTTCTGCAAAATGCTTCTCATGAGATCAGAACTCCTCTGATGTCTATAAGAGGATATGCTGAGGGAATTGAAAGAAATATGTTCCCGGATCCCGCGAAGGCTGCAGGTGTTGTCAATGATGAAAGCATCAGACTTTCTAAGCTTCTGGATGAACTTCTCATGATATCCCGTATAGACAATGGTAATTATGACGCTTCTTTTGAATGTGTCTCGTTGAAAGGTGTAATGATGGAGTTAGGGCAGAGCATAAAAGGACTTTCTATCAGAAATGATAAGGAGTTTGAGATCAGACTTCCTGATGATGATCATATCATCAGATATAATGAGACGTTATTTTCTCAGATGGTAATGAATCCTGTTGCAAATGCATTCAGATATGCGGAGAATAAAGTTGAGATGTCTGTAAAAGAAAGTGACGGAGTTGTATGCATCTGTATTAAAGATGACGGACCCGGTATATCCGAGGAAGACCTTCCGCATGTGTTTGAGAGGTTCTATAAGGGCAGGGACGGACAAACCGGTCTGGGGCTTGCGATAGCAGAAACAGCGACAGAAGCTCTCGGCGGTGAAATTACTGCTGCGAACAGTGAGAAGGGTGCGGTTTTTACTATAAAAATACCTTTATGTCCCGATGTGAGTGCGCAGGGCAGATTTGCGAAAGAATAATTTCCGTGATATTATGACGAAGTAATTTTAAGGGCGAGGTTATTTGTGCGTAAACTTTCGTTAAGAAAACCGGGATGGTACATGGCTTTGATCATCGCATCTATGCTGCTGATGCTAAATGTCTTTGCGGCGTCTGTTAGTGAGCCTGCTGAGGAGTCAGATGAACCGGTGCAGGAACCATCGTTCGGTAATGAAGTTTATTTCAGGAAAGGTGATATATCCGCGGGGCTGTATCATACTCTTTTAAGTACAGAGGCCGGAGAAGTCTATGCATGGGGCGATAATTCCTATGGCCAGCTGGGCATAGGCGGAAGATCGAATAAAGAGATACCTATGCAGGTAGAAGGGCTGAGTGATATCATAGCAGTCAGTGCCGGAGATTACCATTCTGTTGCTTTGAGCTCGAACGGAGATGTCTATTCCTGGGGCAGAAATACCTACGGACAACTCGGAAACGGATCATCTTCGGCATCGAATGTTCCGGTCAGGGTAGAAAACGTACCTCCCGCAGTAATGGTCTCGGCCGGGGGTTCACATACCATGATACTGGGTATCGATGGAAACATGTATGCATGTGGGATGAACACGTATGGACAAGTTGGAAATGTTGAATCTGAAGCAGTGCACAGTGAAACTGAGATCGTTCTCGGGACCAGAGTCAAATCACCTGTTAAAATCGCAGGTCCGGGAATTAAAGAGATATCTGCAGGAGGAAATCACTCCTTGTACCTTGATGGGTCCGGATATGTCTTTTCCTGGGGCAATAATGAGTTTGGTCAGCTTGGAGACGGAACAGTTATATCACGGGCAGACCCGCTCAAAGTCGAAGGGATCAGCTCAGTAATAGCTATTTCTGCCGGGTATCAGTTTAATATGGTTGTTACTGAACATAAAATTTCTGCGGTCTCGGATCTTAGTTCTGATGATGTTTTCTACAGAAATATTTATTCCTGGGGCAGTAATTCTTCCGGTCAGCTGGGGCTTGGTAAAGAGTATGCGGCGATCGGGTCAGTCGGGATACCGTCAAGAGTAGACATAAATAATGATCAGGTTGAAACAAACGATGATGTCTGTAAAATTTCAGCCGGATACAGTTCTTCGATCATTACAGTACCCGCCGGAACAGATGAACATCCGAGAGAACATATATATGTCTGGGGAAACAATAGTGACGGACAACTGGGGATAGGAAACATGCCCTCGCAGAATATTCCTGTCAGACTAATAGGTGCTTCAAATGGCTGGACAGGGGACACTTTCCTTCCGTTTCAGTCTGTTTCGGCAGGAGGATATCACATAGCGGTTTTGAGTGTTAAAGGATTTGCAGGTGTTGCGGGAAGAGCTGATAAAGCTCAGCTGGGTAATGTTTCGGCAATAAGTTCTGACCGCTTCATCGGGGTATCTGTAAAGGATTCGATCGCTCCGAGATGGAAAGATGAAGCTAAATTAAAAGCGCGTTTATATGGAGACAGTGCGGAGTTAAGCTGGGAACATGCTGCGGATAATGTTGCTACTGCAGGATATATACTCAACTATCTAGACAGTAAAGGTGAAACTATAACGGTCAAGCTTGAGAAAGTAAGCAGATATATAATTAAGGGATTTGACTCCGCTGTCGACCAGGTAATATCTTTGAAGGCGTTCGATCAGCAAGAGAATGTAGGTCAGTATCCGCTTGAATATGTTGTCGGTGATCCTCAGACTCTTGAAGATGAAACACGTCCGTTGCCCGATCTGCATGAATGGTCACCGGCTCTGTATGATAAAATAATTCCTTTGGAAGTGCCTTGGGATGTTGATCATATATATGCATCGGGCACAGTGGATCCTCCTAAAGATAATTCCGTTATGGTTGCAGCCATAATAACTGCTTCAGTCGTTTTCTTCTTTGTAATCATAGGATTGAGCGGGTTCAGAAGAACTCATAAAGGGCATAGCATTATAAGAGGAATTTTCAGACCTGATAAACATAGTGAAGATAATGTATAATATATAGCTAGCTATCAAATTATTTGAGGTTGTTAACATGAATATGAAAATTAAAAGAATCATAACATTAATAGCGGCAGTTGCTATGATATCAGCTTTTTCGGGTATCCGAAATTTTTCAGCTGATGCTGCTGCAGCCAGACCGGATCAATACAACAAGATCGCAGTCGGGACATCACATGCCCTTATTATCGACAATGAAGGCAACGTCTGGTCAATGGGAGGCAACGATCACAGACAGCTTGGTGACGGAACAACGGAAACTCGCTGGGTGCCGAACATGATCTATCATAATTCTCAATCCGGTAAAGCTATTTCTGTTGCTGCCGGAGGGAAGCAGTCCATGCTTCTTACTGAGGATGGAACTGTGCTTTTGTGGGGTTACGGCGAATCTGAGATGCGTCCTCAATTGGATAATAAAGCTGTTGCTATTTCTGCCGGTCAGGAATTTTGTATGGCGATACTTCAGAATGGTACAGCCAGGGTCTGGAGTGATAAGATCCCCGTAAGAACCGTTAAAGATGAGTCTGATGCAATACTCAGTGTCAGTGAAATATCTGTTGGCAGCAATGAGATGATTCTTCTGCGGGAGTCCGGAAGCGGTACGGTTTATCAGTTAGATACAGATAATTACTCAACAGCTGTTCCTGTGCGAAAAGTTTCAGCTATTACACCTACACCATCTTCTTCTCCTACGATCGAACCCACCCCTACAGAACCTGTTGAACCAACACCAACAGAATCAGTTGAACCTACGCTTACATCAGCACCTGTGGATGGATTTTCACTTAAGGGCAATAAAGCTTTTGAGACCGATGAAGGTGAGGTGCTGAGCGGAGCTGTGTCCATTTCTGCGGGATATAATTTCGGAATGGCTCTCATGCCTTCCGGTGAAGTATTTACCTGGGGAGATTCAAGAAACGGAGTTTTAGGACGCGGTTCACTTCCATCAAGTGCAAGCTCATATTATCCTTTGGCTGAGAAAATCGAAGGATTTCCTCAAGGCACTAAGATAAAGAGTATTTCCGCAGGAAATGAACATGCTATTGTTATTTCGGAGGCTGAAGTCTTCTATGGATGGGGCAATTCATATCAATACAGACTTGATTCAAGGAAATCCGGAATAATACCCAATCCGGTCTCTCTGGATCTTGACTTGCCGGATGTATCTTTAATAGAATGTGGAAATGAATTCAATCTTGCGGTCAATACTGACGGAAGTGTTTATATATGGGGAAATAACAATAAGGCTTCTGCTCAGCCTGTCGTTCTTGTTCAGAATCTGATGAGAGTCACTGATCCTCTGCTTCTCACAGAAGATATCGGAGATGAGCAAATTACAGTGAAATGGGATCCGACTCAATACT
>JAQVYV010000132.1 GCA_028708525.1 Eubacteriales bacterium | reverse complement strand
CCGGTCGACAGGATCAAATTCAAGGGATTGTACGGACAGGGTACGATTGGAAACAGCAGGGTCATTCTATTAAAACCGGCAACATTTATGAATAGCAGCGGGGAGAGTATACGAGAGGCAGCTGATTTCTACAAGATCCCCCACAACCGGATACTGGTTATATTTGATGACATCGATATCAGGTTCGGAAGCATACGGATAAGGAAAAGTGGGAGTCCGGGAACACACAACGGAATGAAGTCCGTTATCGAGCATCTTGGAACAGAAGGCTTTCCAAGGGTCAGAATAGGTATAGGGCCTGCACCGGAGCATCATGACCTGGCTTCGTTTGTTATTTCTGAGGTTTCAGAAGACAGAAAAGAGGGATTGTATGACAGTCTTGTTAAGGCCTGTGATTCTATAGAGGAAATCGTAAGCAATGCGTGATGTTGATATAAAAGATATTTATGACATGGCACTGAAAGATAAGTCTTTTGAAGAAATGTCAAATCAAATCAGGTCGGGGAACAGAATAAGATTCAATGTGACCGGACCTTCTGACCCGATGAAGATATTTCTCTGGGCTGCTCTGAAAGAAATTACAGGTAAGAGTTTGATCATCCTGGTCCAGGATGAACTTAAAGCCAGAAAGGTCGCTTCAGGCTTGAGGGAATATGGTCAGGATAATGTATACACTTTCAGTCAGAGAGAATACAGTCTTATAGATGTTGAAGCGACTAGCAGAGAAGAGGAGTTCGCAAGGCTTGCAGTTTTGGACTCAGCTGCTGAAGGCCGTCGAGGGATCTATATAGTAACAGCAGGAGCCGGTTTGTCACGGCTTATGCCCTTGGAGTCATTTCGAAAACTCAGGATAAGGATCAGACAGGGCGCGGAGATGAGTCCGGAAATCTTGTGCGGAAGATTGCTGGAAGCAGGCTATGAGAGGGTGCAGACAACGGATGCGCCGGGGCTTTTTGCCGGAAGAGGAGATATAGTAGATATCGTACTTCCTGGTGAAATACTGAAACCGCCTGCGGAAAGAACCGGAATACGGGTAAGCTTTTTCGGTGATGAGATCGATGCGGTCAAGATATTCAGCCTGGATTCTCAGCGGACTGTGGAGATGGCAGAAGAGGCTGTTGTTTATCCCGCCAGAGAGGTTTTGATCGCTGCAGGAGATGAAGAAAGAATTGCAGGTTTGATCGAGGCGGAGGGGTTGGGCAAATCTGCGAAAACAGGCAATTATGATTGTGAACGGATCAGGAACGGGATCGCTTTCCCGGGAACAGACAGGTATATACATCTTGTCTATCCGGAATCAGTTAGTTTCTTGGATTATTTTGATGAATTCGCAGCCGTTACAGCGCTTGATGAACTGGGGCGGATCCGCGAAAGAATGGATTCGAGACTTGCTGATTTCTATGAAGGATACAGAAGTCTTCTGGAGAAGGAAAAGATCCTTCCTTGTTCAAGTGAAATAGTTTTCAAGCCGCATGAAGTCCTTAAGAAAATCGATTCGCGAGAAAGGATAATTAATTTTGCTTATATGGCATCTGCGGGTAGCGGGATAACATCTGCGCGTCACCTTGCTACAGCCTCCCGAGACTGTCCGTCCTGGAGAGGAAATGAAAAGGGTCTGGCAAAAGATCTTTCGGATATGATGCGGCGTGGAGTAAGGACGATAATCGTTGCGCCAAACGATGAACGCGAGGAAAAGATATCGGCGTTCCTTTCCGGACATGAGATTTATCCTGAGATGCTCAGAGCGGACATAAAAGATGGGTTTGAATATCCGGCAGCCGGATTCTTGATCGTCGGTGAAAGTCATGTTTTTTCCTCAACCAGGAAGAAAGCAGGAAGACACAGAGGAAAAGGAATCGGAATAGATCTTTTCAGTGATCTGAAACCGGGAGACGCGGTCGTTCATGAGATCCATGGAGTGGGTAAGTACTGCGGTCTTAAAACGGTTGAATCAGGAGGAGCTGCCAGGGATTATCTTAAGATCGAATACCTCGGCGGAGACTCTCTTTATATATCCACAGATAACCTTGATCAGATACAGAAATATGTAGGCAGTGAAGGAAGGCAACCTAAACTTTCTAAATTGGGAGGGCAGGAATGGAATAAGCTTAAGGAGAAAGCCAGGTCCTCAATACGTATCCTTGCAACAAATCTTGTTAAGCTGTACGCGGACAGGATGGCTTTGAGAGGCTATATGTTTTCGCCGGATACGGTCTGGCAGAAGGAGTTTGAGGACAGTTTCCCATATGAGCTGACAGATGACCAGGAAAGAAGCACACGTGAGATCAAAGAGGATATGGAGTCCGATAAAGTAATGGACAGATTGCTTTGCGGTGATGTGGGGTTCGGTAAAACCGAAGTTGCCTTCCGGGCTATATTTAAGTGCGTACTGGACGGGAAGCAAGCCGCGGTCCTTGTTCCTACAACAGTATTGGCACATCAGCACTATGAGACGCTTAATGCAAGACTAAAGGATTTCCCCGTAAAGACAGGCCTTTTAAGCAGATTTGCGTCGGATGCAATGATAAAAGAAACTAAAAGAAAACTGGCGTCCGGAGCTCTGGATGTTGTGATAGGTACACATATGGTCCTTTCCGAAGGTGTTAGATTTAAAGATCTGGGGCTTCTTGTGATCGATGAGGAGCAGCGGTTCGGTGTGGACCATAAAGAGAAGCTTAAAGAGAAATTTCCTTCTGTCGATGTGCTTACACTTACAGCGACACCAATACCAAGAACTTTGCACATGTCCATGTCAGGAATCAGAGATATAAGCGTTCTGGAGGAGCCTCCGCCGGAAAGACGAGCGGTACAGACCTATGTGATGGAGTATGATAAAGGGATCGTTGGTGAAGCGATGCTGCGCGAAATATCCAGAAAGGGACAGGTTTTCTATCTCTTTAACAACACTTCGCGAATAATGGAGAAAGCTGCAGAGATCGAAAATATGCTGCCCGGTGCGCGAGTTGCTGTTGCTCACGGCAAAATGCGGGAACGTCAGTTGGAAAATGTGATCGATGAGTTTGTGAGGGACGAATATGATGTACTTGTATGTACAACAATTATCGAATCGGGGATAGATATGCCTAATGTCAATACGATCATTGTTGAGAACGCTGAAAGATTCGGTCTTGCTCAGCTTTACCAACTAAAAGGAAGAGTAGGTCGTTCCGGCAGACAGGCGTATGCTTATATAACTTATAAACACGATAAAATCTTAACGGAGATCGCAGAGAAAAGACTTGCTGCGATAAGAGATTATACTGAACTTGGGTCAGGGTTCAAGATCGCTCTTAAGGATCTGGAAGTCCGTGGTGCCGGGAATCTGCTCGGAGGGCAGCAGCACGGACACCTTGATTCGATAGGCTATGATCTGTACTGTCGTATGCTTGAAGAAGAGATCAAACTTCAATCCGGTGAAATATCCGGGATCAGACACGAAGCACTCGTAGAAATAGATATCGACGCATATATTCCTTCTTCATATGTTACTGATGAAGGTGAGAGGATGGATATGTACAGGAAGGTAGCTAAAATAGCTGATCTGGAAAGCTATATGGATGCTCTTGATGAGATTTCTGACAGATACGGAGATATACCTTCGAATGTTGCTACGTTGTCAAGGATATCTTATATACGCAATGCAGGAGGGAGAGCGGGATTTGCTCGTATATGGATCAAAGGAGAGAGTGTCGTAATGACATACAGAGAAAACTTCATTCCGGATATGCAGAGTCTGGCTTCAGTATTGAATGATCCTGAATACAAAGGCAAGGTCTTATTCAATGCCGGCAGCAAACCATATCTGGTTTTACGTGGTGCAGCTGTTGATCTCAGAGAAGCACCTGACAGGATATTCGGTATCCTGATGCATATGACTGGAGAGAACACGGGAGCGAAAGGCAGGAAAGTTATATGATCAGAGAATGTGTTGTCCGTGCCCCTGCTAAGATCAATCTTTCTCTTGATATAACAGGTGTGCGGGATGACGGATATCATCTTCTGGAAACTGTAATGCAGACGATAGCTTTGTCAGATATCCTCCGTGTATCACTTGCCTTTTCAGACGCTTGTGCGAAAGAACTAAGGATAACAGTTGATGGAAGCGATCCCCGGATGCCTTCAGACAGCAGTAATACGGCATTCAGAGCAGCGAAGGCTTATGTAGATAAAGCAGGTCCTTTGCTGAAATCCATGTCTTTACATTTAAGTAATATTGAAATATATATAGAAAAAAATATACCTCAGGAGGCCGGGCTGGCGGGTGGAAGCGCGGATGCAGCAGGTACACTTTGGGCATTGAATCATTTGTGCGAAAATGCTATAAGTAGAAATGATCTGCATATTATTGCTGCCGGAATCGGAGCGGATGTTCCCTTCTGTCTGACCGGTGGAACCGCACTGTGTACAGGAATAGGAGATGTGATCAGATCTTTGCCGAATTTTGGAGATCACAAGATAGTGCTGGTAAAACCCGGTTTTGGCGTGTCTACTGCAGCTGCGTTCAGGGCTATAGACAGGCGGGATGATTTGAAAAGGCCTGATACAGCCGGGATCATACGAGCTCTTGAAGACGGCAGCGCGGAGAAGGCTATGAGATCCGGAGGTAATGTTTTCGAAGGATTTCTTACTGAAACAGAGCCTGAGATCGCGGATGTGATAGTAACACTTGATTCAAATGAGTGGTGTAAGGGAGCGGCGATGAGCGGGAGCGGTCCGACCGTATTCGGGGTTTTTGATAATGACGATCGGGCCAAGGCTGTTGTCCGGAACCTGGAAGACAAATATCGCGGGAAGGG
>JAQVYV010000131.1 GCA_028708525.1 Eubacteriales bacterium | reverse complement strand
TTCGCCAGCAGCGGTATCGCTGCCAAGTTGATGCGAAAACAAAGCTATCTGCAGATCGGCTAGATGTGCATGGGTCTCGGCGGGTCCATACTCGACCAGGATATGATCCAGCACTATTTTGGCATGAGAAGTGAATCTGTTGATGAAACTGAAATATTGCGCAGGATCGATAACGGAATCTATGATCATGAGGAATTTGCGAAGGCGATGGCCTGGACGAGAGAGAATTGCAAAGAGGGTTTCGATAAGAACCCTGCTGATCTTGCTTATTCGCGTGATGAAAAGGACATGCAGTGGGAGTTCGTTGTCAAGAGCACTCTTATTATCAGGGATCTGATGAAGGGAAATCCGAGACTTGCCGAGCTCGGGTTCGTTGAGGAGAGCTTCGGACATAACGCTCTTCTGGCAGGTGTTCAGGGGCAGCGGCAGTGGACAGATCACAAACCGAACTTTGATTTTGCCGAAGCGATACTTAACTCGCAGTTTGACTGGAATGGGTTGAGGGAGGCTTATGTACTTGCAACAGAAAATGACGCGCTCAACGGATTCTCGATGCTTTTCGAGCATTTGTTGACGGGAAGGCCCGGGATCTTCGCTGATGTGCGCACTTACTGGAGTCCGGAGGCAGTGAAAAGAGCTACCGGTAAAGAACTCACCGGGCTTGCCCGTAACGGGATGATCCATTTGATCAATTCAGGTGCGGCTTCTCTTGATGGAACAGGTGCTGTTTCGGATGATAATGGTGATCCTGTTATCAAGCCTTTCTATGAGATGACGAACGAGGAGGCTGCGCTTTGTCTTGACAAGACTGAGTGGTGTCCGGCTGATGTGTTCTATTTCCGCGGCGGTGGGTTTTCAAGTCATTACCTTGGGGGCACACGCGGAGGTATGCCTATGACGATGGTAAGGCTGAATCTGGTCAAGGGGCTTGGTCCTGTGCTTCAGTTTGCTGAAGGCTGGAGTTGTGAGCTTGACCCTGAGGTTTATAAAGCTATAGATATGCGTACCGATCCGACTTGGCCGACGACCTGGTTTGCTCCCAGACTGACCGGTAAAGGAGCTTTCACGGATGTGTACAGTGTTATGGCAAAGTGGGGTGCTAACCACGGTGCTTTCTGCTATGGTCATATCGGACAGGATTTGATCACGCTGGCGTCTATGTTAAGGATACCGGTGAACATGCATAATGTCGATGAAGGCGAGATGTTCAGGCCTTCGACATGGAACTCGTTCGGGACTAATGATCCGGAAGGTGCTGATTACAGGGCTTGTGCGGTATTGGGGCCGATGTATTAATGCAGGTGGGGAGCCGAAGGGGACGGGGGTTCTAAACCCCCGTCCCCTCCGGCGCGGTGCCTTTCGGCGCTCTTCGGCGGAGAGGATATAAAATGAACTACAGACAAGTCCATTTAGATTTTCATACATCGGAAGCGATAGAGAAAATCGGTGATAAGTTTACTAAGGAAAACTTTCAAGCTGCTCTTATAACAGGACATGTGAACTCGATCACAGTGTTTGCTAAATGCCATCATGGCTGGATGTATTATCCGTCAGATGAATTTCCAATGCATCCCGGTTTGTCTTATGATCTTCTTGCTGCTCAAATCGACGCAGCGTCCGAAATTGATGTGAAAACCCCTGTGTATATTTCAGCAGGGTTGGATGAGAGATTAGCTAAGGAAAACACCGGTTGGCTGAGGCGTGACATCGACGGCAAAACAACATGGGCCAGTGACTTTGATACTCCCGGTTATCATGTATTTTGTTTCAACAGCCCGTATATGGAAATACTGCTTCGTCAGGTCATTGAGGTAACAGGAAAATATAAACCTGAGAAAATATTCATGGACATAACGAGTGCCGAGCCTTGTTATTGCAGTTATTGCAGAAAGCTTATGGATGACAAAGGAGTGAGCATATACAATGAGGAGGCTGTGCGAGAGATCGCCCTGGAAACCTACAATAACTATACTCGCAAGGTGCGGGATGCAGTCGATCTGATCGATCCGGATATCGGGATCTATCACAACGGCGGTCATGTTACCCGCGGAAGCAGGAATGACCTTTCCGGAATATCTCACATTGAGATCGAAAGTCTTCCGACAGGTGCATGGGGGTATGATAATCTGCCGATGACCGCGGCATATGTCAGAAACCTTCCCTATGATTATTTGGCTATGACCGGGAAGTTTCATACCTGGTGGGGTGAATTCGGAGGTTACAAGCATCCGAATGCATTGAAGTATGAGACATCACTTATGCTTAGTTTTGGCGCAAAATGTTCGATCGGAGACCAACTGCACCCTTCCGGCGAGATGGATGCAGCTACATATAAACTGATCGGTGAAACGTACAATGAAGTTGAAGAGAAGGAACAATGGTCGGAGCACACAGGCTTTGTCAGCGATGTTGCAGTGTTTCCCTGTGAGACATTTGGAGACAGGAAACAAAGTAATTCTATCGATGCGGGTGTGACCCGAATGTTTCTTGAAAACAAAGTGTTGTTTGATTTTGTGGATATGGATACAGAGCTTGGAAAGTATAAGCTTGTCGTTCTGCCTGATGCCATAGTTATGTCCCCGGAATTGCAGAATAAGTTGTCAGACTATCTGAATGCAGGAGGGAAAATACTTGCTTCGGGCAAGAGTTGTTTAGACAAGACAGACAATATATTTGTCTTTGATTTCGGTGGAGAATATGTCGGACCCTGTCCTTATTCACCTGCGTATTTAAGACCGGGGTTCGATTTAAAATCTTTGGATAAAGCTGATTTTGTAGTTTATAGCGAGGTGCAGACTGTTAAAGGGGAGGGGAATAATTCACTTGCCAAAATAAGACATCCGTATTTTAACAGGACCGCGGAACATTTCTGCAGTCATCAGCACACTCCTGTGGTTCAGCAGGATGTTAGTGACGGCATAATAACCGGCAGACACGGGTGCTATATAGCTTATCCAATCTTCAGCGAGTATTTTAGTAAAGCAAGTATAATGAATAAACAGATCATTGACAGGCTATTGGAGTTCCTGCTGGGCGACGATGTTTCGGTTATTACTAATCTCCCTGCCCAAGGTGTTGTGACTGTGATGGAAAATACGGATCGGCGACAGTATATAGTTCATATAGTGTATGGGTCGCCGGTCAGGCGCGGCGGGATCGAAGTTATTGAAGATCTTATACCTTTACATGATATCTATATCGGTCTGCGTTTGCCGAATATAGTCAGAAAAGTTTTCCTGCCACGATCCTTATCACAGGAATATCTGCCGTTTCCGTTTTCCTACGAAAATGAGCGTTTGTGGATAAGAGAGCTTACTGTTGATTGTCACAGGATCATTGTTCTGGAGTACTGAGCGGCCGATGGGCAGCCGGAGGGGACGGGGGTTTAGAACCCCCGTCCCCTCCGGCTGTCCAACAGCTGAAAATATGATATAATACCATCAATGCAGACCACGAAGGTATGCGCTTTTAAAGGCCACCGGAGTGGCTGTGTTTTTTTTAGAAATTTAACGGAGGATTTATAACAAATGGACAGAACTAAGATAAGAAAGCTTACCTTCGCCGCGATGTTTCTGGCACTGGGGATCATACTGCCGTATTTTACCGGACAGATCCAGGAGATCGGACAGAGATTGCTGCCGATGCATATACCTGTGCTTCTTTGCGGATTTGTGTGTGGATGGCCTTACGGGCTTATTGTAGGATTTATTACACCATTATTGAGAAGCTTGGTCGCAGGCGGTATGCCGCCATTATACCCTACTGCTTTTGCTATGGCGTTTGAACTGGCTGCGTACGGAGCAATGACGGGAATTTTCTATAAGATACTCCCCAAGAAACCGACATTTATTTATGTTACGCTGATCATTTCTATGCTCGGCGGAAGAATTGTTTGGGGCATAGTCCAGGCGATATTGGTCGGACTGGGGGGAAGCGCATTTGCCTGGAGTGCTTTTGTCGCAGCCGCATTCGTTAATGCTTTACCCGGAATAATCATACAACTCATACTGATACCAGTACTACTCATAGCGCTCAGGGACGCCAAATTGTTTGGAAAGAACGACTGAATCAAAGGAACTGACAGAGGCCATCGACAGACTTCTTGATACGCCGAAGCGTATTCTGATCATCTGTATAGAGGGGAGAGCTGCGGCAGGTAAAAGCACGCTGGGACGTATGCTTGCCGAGAAATACACATGCAATCTCTTCCATACAGATGATTTCTTTCTGCGACCGGAGCAGCGAAGTCCGGAGAGGTTTGCTGTTCCGGGAGAAAATATCGACCATGAGAGAATGGTGCCGGAGGTCCTGGAGAAAATAGTATCAGGTGAAAGATTCAGCTACAGACCATTCGATTGTTCGGTGATGAAACTGGCTGATCCGGTCAGTGTAATACCACGCAGATTCAATATTATAGAGGGTTCGTACAGCATGCATCCGAAGTTTGTAAACTATTATGATCTTAAAATATTCCTGGATATCGATCCGAAAGAGCAAAGCCGCAGGATCATGATGAGAGACGGAGAGATAAAACATAAACGCTTTGTTGAAGAATGGATACCACTGGAGGAGAAATATCTCAAGGCTTTCAAAATCAAAGACGCTTGTGATCTGATTATCAATATAAAGTGTTAAAACGCAGAAAATACAGCAATAGTATGGTGTAATAAACGTTGATATATCATAATTGGTGTTATACTCTTCTCCGAAGGGAATTGAGTATATGGAAAGATCTTTAACCAAAAACCCGAGAAGTCTCCCACTTCTAAACTACCTTACTACTATTGCTCACTTTTCGTGAGAGTGTA
>JAQVYV010000130.1 GCA_028708525.1 Eubacteriales bacterium | reverse complement strand
ACTGCTATTGCAGGAACATTTAAATCCGATTTACCAAGTTTCAAAGTTTTCACTTAAGTCTCCTCCTGTCAAAGATGATTCCCGGTCTCATAACACCATTTCGCAATTTCAGAAATCAATTTAATTTGTACCCCGGCAAACGATCCGCGAAATGTTCTATGGCTTTCTGATGTTCATGATCATCTATTTTTATTTTATCACTAATTTGAAGATATTATTGATAACGCTCTCTATATCGAAGAAGTTACAGAGAAAACAATTCATCTTGCAGCTGTGATATATTCGTTACGGCATTTTCATCTGCTGCCTTGTCCCGCTTATTGCATTTAGTGGATAACAAACAACTGAAGTTGTTCCATCAACTATAACATAATACTACACTGTTTTACTGATTTTATCAGCACTTTCCTCGAACAGTCTTCGCTCATATTCTGCAGGGCTGATCCATCCAATAGCCGAATGCATACGCTTGGTATTATACCGTCCTTCTATGTAAGTCCATAAATTCTATTTCCTTTATGCGTGTAGGTTTCAAATTCAGTATTTCAGCATAATTCTTGTTTCTACCCTCTGCATTTACTTTTAAAAATTCAATGATAGCAGCTTTTTATCGTCGGTTCCTTATCGCCACTTTGTCGCTACTTTATCGCCACTTTATCAGCATCGCTGATTCTAGTTATCCTGACCTCGAATTATAGAATCATTAATCTGGATGGATTTAAGGTCGCTTGGCGTAATTGCTTATAGGAAGTAATCGGAAATGTTATCGAAGTACCATGGTCTGCACTTTGTCAATCTGTTCTTTATAGCAATCATTTTTCCAGCGGCATTATCGATGTTGATACGATCCTTCGCCATAAACACATACTGATTCTGCATGGTCGTATATGCTTTCTTAATCAGTGAATTGTTGCAAGCTTCATCAAAAAAGATGAAGTCTCTGGGGAGAATACCCGGAACACCGTCAAGTCGGTTTTGTTCTTCCTTAAGCCGAATGGAAAGCAACTGCTCCATCATCTCTTCATTTTCCATCAAGGCTTTTATGCGCGGCTCATCAAGAATGACCGCCAGGTCATATATATGCTTTGAGGTTTCAAAAGCTCTATGCTCCTTCTCTGCATTCCTTGTATAGGCTTCAGCGGCAAACAGCTTGTCAACAAATATTCGCTCCATTGTCATAGTCAGAATATCAAATGGGAATACACCAAAGTTATCTTTCAATATCAATTTTTGTTCCGGTTCAGCTTTGTCATATATAATAGGTGAAACAGTCAGTTTTTCGTAAGGCTCGCTGATCGTAAAAGAAGTGGCTTCGATCTTCACTTTGCCAAATCTCTGTAAAATATCGTTCGTATCATAGTCGACAATCGGCATATAAATATAGTATGAAATCACTTCCGAACGGTTTGAATAACCTTCTTCAGGATTACGTAGCAGACAAGTAAATTTTTTGGTTGCTTTATCAATCCGCTTATCGCCTTGCGATCTGCTGCAATCACGAACGTCGACCGATAAATCGATATCCTCTGAAAAACGGCGAACACTTTTTAATGCCTTATAAAGCGCAGTACCACCTTTAAAATACGCGGGCAGACCATCTTGCTGAAACACAGCAAGCTCTTGCAATATCATAGTGACATAATAGTCTTTTTCTAAAACATCCTGCCTATAACCTGTCTTCTCGGATACTTGTCCGATCAGAACTCGAAAAGCGTCTTTATCCAGATGCAACTTCAGATTTTCATCCCTCCAATACTTGCAACATGAGCAAGCCTTATAACTGTGTCGTTTCCATAATATTGGTCCGCAATTGCAAGCAGTATTTTGTAGTCCAAACAGCTTGTCGCAATGAGATTGCTGATTATGTGATACGGCTGCTCTGAATCAACAGGAACTTCGTCATATATATTCAGCAAATCAAGCAACTGTAAATAAAGCTTATTATCCTTGTTCACCGTTATCTTTGGCGTCTTAACCGTTATATTTAAAGCTTCATCTCTTATGGTTCTGTTCAGCGCTTTGTTGGACACAAACATTCTCTCGGCAGGCATAAGTGATGTAAGGCCGAGCTTATGCATAATGGTCGGTCCGGTTTCATAGCCGTTGTCACCGCTTATATATTTCAGTTCTATCAGCGTTTCCTTGTTGATTCCTGTTTCGCCGAATATCGTTGGTTTTGTCAGATAATAGATCCCTTTCTTAAAGCAGCGAAGTGCAGGTACCAGATTATTATCAAGTATACGCTTAACTGCAACCGCTGCTGCTGCAGTTGCTTTCTTCTCATCCAAATTGTATTCTACAGCAAGCTTTTTCCCAAGCTCGCTCACAAATATCGGATATCCAACTGCAGTATCGGCAATTAAATCCTGAATATGCTGTGTGTAAGATAGTCTGCTCATTTTTTTGCGCCTCTCAAATGATATATATTTTACATTTCTACGTATTTTTATCGTCTTTATTATATCATCCAGAGTTATACAGGTCAATAGAACTATAATTGCTAACTTCTCATGCAAGTTACACTAAACTCTAATTGAAGCACCGAAAACGTGTTTCAGACCGATAAAAATATCATCAATTCTTGTAAGCTTTTTCCGCTTTTACTGAAAGCTGCCATAACCTGTTTGAATTCATGTTCCTGCTTTTGCTTCTGAAGTTTCAGCAGCCTGTCAGATAAAACATCATGCTTTTTCTGAAGTTTTGTTAACTCACCGGTTATTTTGGTGATTTCAGTTTCAATCGAAGATATCGATTTCGTCCGTGCCATCGTCATATACCTCCTCATCCATGTTATCTGTATTTGTGATCAGTGACTGGTTCTTAGATAATAGATTACCGATTTTACATGCTATATCGCGAATGTTGTTCTCGTCCATGCCAAATGAACTTAGGATAACCTTCTGTCTTTTCGTTACTGCGTGATCCAGCCGATAGAGACCGTTGCTTCGCCTTACCATCTCAATTTTTTCCAGTTCGCGTAGTGCTGCCGGTACAGTCATATAATTCGATTTTGTCTCCAAACGCAGCATCGTTTCTTTTAACAGGTTGTAGATCCTGTTGCGGACGATCAGTGCAATAAATTCTATAAATAACTTCGCGGACAATGATTCAGATGATTGTACTCTGTTACTTTTAGAACCGATAAATGTTTTGTCCGTGCTGAACAGTTTCTCAGAGATATCTCTCCCCTTGTAATGGATAAGAGCCTGAGAAGCAGTCATCTCAGTGGAAGTTATAATGCCGAAATATCCACATTGTTCCAGCCTTTTCTGTACGATATCCTTTTTCTCTGTATATGATACAAGCACATGCTTTATGTTATAGCTAAGGTCGAAGTATTCATGATATATACTTCCCAGCGTGATGTCTTTCCCTATATGCTTTTCTAGAAACACTCCAAGTCTTTCAATCAACAGCTCCAACTGCTCTCTCTCCGCAGCTTGTTTGGACGGATTGAAGTATAGATGGAAGTATCGATCGACATTATCGTCCTCGTATAGTTTAGCTATAAGAGTTTTCCCGTATACTCTATAAGAACGGATAGCGCACTCGCGATCTGTTTCAAATGTATTTCGGTGCGCTGTTATAAGTTCTGATACAAGGCTTTTACGTCCTTTGACCATAATGATGAAGGAATAGCCATTATCTTCCATGTACCTGATATTGGCTTTGCTGAAATAGCCTCTGTCCAGAATAAATCCGACCGATTTGTAGCGGTATTCCTTGACCTTGTCTACCATATATTCAAACTGTGAGACATCCGTAATTGAGCCCGGGTATTCCTCGTAAAACAATGGAACGCGGTTGGTCTTGTCAAATGCAAGTGCAAGGTTGAATACCGGCAGACCTTTTTCATCTTTCGCTTTACCATACTCAATTATATCTATATCACCGGCTTGGCAGTTTTTGTTTGTTGAATCATACGAGATATAAATACATTGTTTGTGATCACGTCTTTTATTCCAGTCGTTAAGAAAGCCGATTATTTGTTCCCGGGTGACTGATTTAAGAAAACGACACACTTTTGAATCGCTATAGATCCTCATACCTTCTGAAAACAATGGATGCCCAAAGGCAAAATCCGGATAATACTGACCGGCATTTTCTTCGTCGATGATCAAGTATGCCATGAGATCAAGCAGCAGACCGCTGTCCTTTGAAAACCATGTACCGAGAAGATTTTCCAACTTGTATTCTTGGAGAACCTTTTGAATCACCACATATGAACCGATCTTTAAAGCACAGCTTCGATAAGAGTCAGGTAATTCTTCGGGTAGCGTGATTTCCGGGAAATAATCTTGAAATTTATCATTAGGATACATGACGTCATTATCTTCTTCATGGATCTTTCCGATAATTACACGCTGAGGTATAGCGTATTTCTTTTCGGGAATATATTTCTGACCGTATTGAAAAAGAACATAGGTTGAATCGCCTTTTTTCTTGGTGATCATCTTGCCTTTGACAAGAGGAATCTTGACTGTGTAATCGTAGTACATGAGCAGCCTCCTTTAGTGTGAATATTTCGCGCACATGGATCCACCAGCACGCGTTTGAGACCCACCTGTACGCGCAAAGATACCACTAAATAATTCCAGAGCAATTCACGGAAAGATACCACCTAATATCGTTCTTCTGTAGAATACTTTTGAAGCGAATGCTTCAAATATACAGAAGGAGGCCCCTAAATATGGCCAACAAAATCAACGTGAAGCTTATCCTTGAGCTTCGGGACGCCGGGATGTCGAGAAACACCATCGCGTCCACCAGACACATATCAAGGAATTCTGTCAGTGATGTTATCCACAT